>JASHQD010000719.1 GCA_030037755.1 Terriglobia bacterium | reverse complement strand
TAGGCAGTCAGCAGTCGGCAGTCAGCGGAATTCACTACCGCCTCATCTGCGATTGAACGAAACCTGCAGCATTCCGGGCGCGCTCTCGCCGTGCTCCTGACGATCGGCGATTACTCGCAAGGCCAGGGCTTGCACCTGGGCTGCGGCCTCCTCGCGAGTGGCTCCATAGGCCATGACGCCGGGCAGGTCAATCACTTCAGCGATCCAGCGGTCGTCTTCTTCCCGCTCGAACTCAATCGTAAGCTCCACAGTTGCTCTCGCGCTTGAGCGCTGCCGATCGTCCGGCCCCTTCCGGGCCGAATCGTTTTGGGTCTTCCCCGATCCGCCGGTTTCACCTGCGGCTACTCACGGTCTTGCCCTGCGGGCAAGCCAGACCGTATCATCCCGGCAACCGGGTGATCCACCGACGCCTGACTGCCTAATCATCCCGGCAACCGAGTCTTTGATGCACCGACTTCTGACCGCCTTACTGCCGACTACCGACTGCTTCCTGCCGACTGCCTACTGCCCACTGCCCACTGCCTACTGACCACTGCCTTTCATCATGGCTTCCCGCGTGGCCCGGAACTCGCTGTCCGGGCTCCACTCGGGAAACCGCTCCGCATCGGCTACCCTGTAGCCTACGGCGAAGAGCAGCTGCAGGTCCTCCACGGCGCCGCTCAGGTCCCAGTCCGGTTTGATCACGTCCGACGGCTTGTGATAGTCGTTGGCGGTGTAGTCCTCGAGCTGCTTCAAACCCCAGCCTTCGGGACGGCCGAAATAATCCACGCCCGCGTCCGGATCGAGCGCGGGAACGCCGACCTTGGCGAAATTGAAATGATCGGAGCGGAAGTAGAAGCCCTTCTCGGGCTCGGGATCGGGACGCACCGTGCGGCCCTGCTCGGCGGCGGCTTGCTTGATGTAGTCGTCGAGCTGGGAGTTGCCGAGCCCGATCTCGGTAACATCGCGCGTCTTGCCGTGGACGTTGAGCCCATCCATGTTGATGTTGGCCAGCGTGTCGCGCAGCAGGTAGAGCGGATGCTCGGCGTAGTACTGCGACCCGAGGAGTCCCTTCTCTTCGGCGGTGACGGAGAGAAACAGGATCGACCGGCGCGGCTTGGGCTCGACGGCGGTGAATGCCTTGGCGAGCTCGATCAATCCCGCTACGCCCGAGGCGTTATCGACGGCGCCGTGATAAATGTTATCGCCGTTCACGGGCAACCCGACGCCCAGATGGTCCCAGTGCGCGCTGTAGATCACGTATTGGTTGCGCACCTTCGTGTCGCTGCCTTCCAGCTTGCCGGCCACGTTGTGCGACTCGATGGTGCGGATGGCGTTATGGAGAGTGAGCGAGGCGTCCATGCCGAGCGGCACCGGTTTGAAGTCCGGCCGGATTGCCGCCCGGTGCAGGGCGCCGAAATCCTGACCGGCGGCGGCAAAGAGCGCCTTGGCTTTTTCGGTGGTGATCCAGCCTTCGATGGCCGCGCGCGACCGGCCCTGGTCCGCCGTCACCAGGCTGAACTGTTCCGGCGTGTTGCTGCCCTCGACGACGGCCCACGGGTAGCCCGCGGTATCGGTTTCATGGATGATCAGCGCACCCGCGGCGCCCTTGGCGGCGGCGATCTCAAACTTGCAGGTCCAGCGGCCGTAGTACGTCATGGCGCGGCCCTTGAACATGTCGGGATCGAGCCTGGTGGGATCGTGCGGATCGGGAATCTGCGGGTCGTTGATCAGCATCACCAGCACTTTGCCGCGCACATCCACGTCTTTGTAATCGTCCCAGTGATACTCGGGTGCCACCACGCCGTAGCCTACGAAGACCAGCGGCGCGTGAATGCTGACCTCGGGGTCCGCGTGCCGCGTGAACGCTACGAAGTCGGGCCCGAAGCGGAGATGCATCGCGCTCGACTTGCCCATGCCGCCTTCCGCGGATTCTCCGGCCGCACTGTCCGCCTTGGAAAAGACCAGTTCCGCCGAGGGATCCGCCTTGATGCCGACCAGCGGCACATTCTGAACGTAGGTTCCATCGGGATTGCCCGGCGCGAGCCCGATCTCCTTGAAGCGCGACAGCAGGAAGTCCACGGTGAGCTGTTCGCCTCGCGTGGCCGGGGCGCGTCCTTCGAATTCATTGGAAGAAAGAGTCTTGATGTCTTCAAGCAGCGCCGGCGCGCTGATCGCTTTAGAAGCGGACTCCAGCGATGGCTGGTCCGCGGGCTTCCCGGACCTCGAATCGCTCGCAAGAATCGCGGCCACGATGCCCAGGAAGGTGCCGGCAACGTACAAGGGTGCGGAGGTTGACAAAATCACGGCTGCTCCAAAATTTGAATTTGTCTGGTAACGCTCTCAGCCTCAAAGATAGCGCGTTTCGCAGCGGCTGTCTGCGGATTCCGGGGTGTCGTTCGGGGCTCGGATTTCGGTATTCGGTTGCTGGTGTGCGGGGCTCGGCCTTCGCTTTGCCCTCTTGGAATCTCGATTTGGCGGTTTTCGAGTTTCGAGTTTTGCTTCTCGCGTTTACAGTTTCGATTTTCAGCCTTCAGCCTTCAACCCTCGAGCGTTGGCTCTCGGAACGACAGGGGTGTTTACTGATGACATAAAAATCGCACCTTTTTTTACAATGTAGCCCCCGGTTTGCTGATTCTAAACGACTTCCGGTTTTCGCGCCATCGTCCATTTTTACGTATCTCGTTGATTCTATTAGCGAGGTTTTTGAGTCGTGGATGTTAAATTCATTCTGTTTTTTGTGCATTTCCTCGAAGTCGGCGATTTATCTGGGCTAGACGTCGCGCCAACCACCTCTAAACAAAGTAGATACGGGAAATAGTTTGTTTTGTGGTTCCGGTCCTTATTTTGGCTCATTTTCGCACCTTTTCAAAATTCCTCGCATCCTCCTGAATCGACTGGACATTCCGGCTTCGCTTCCGGGCGTTGGTGACATTTTCCCGGTATTCTGCCCTCCTTTTTCGAGTGTGTAGGCCATCGGAACTGGCCTATCCAAAGGACCTTGACGAGTGCCGCCCAGGGCCTGCCGGTAAATCGATTTTGTCGAGATTGGCGACCGCGCGAGCGATGGCGCACGGACCTGGATGTTCACAAGGAGGCACATGAACCTCGGGGACGTCTGGCCAGGCTCCGAAGCCTCGCGCAGGCGGGACTTGTGCCCTCCCGCAGTTGAGTAGCACGGGTTCCTGGAAATTGCCGTGACGCAGGTCGCGGCATCTGCTCATCGGCCAGGATTCAACCGAAAAGACAAGAGAGTGCCTGGAGGCTGGTGGCTAGCTCCGGTCTTCCAGCCACCAGCCCCTAGCCACCAGTCCCACTCGTTGTGGGACGGTCTCCTGATCATGCCACCTGATGAGGATTACAGAATATTGTGACAACGGCTGCTGTAACGGCGCTCTATTGAGCGCCGGCGATATCTTGGAAAAGAGAAAACGGGTACCCGGCGATAAGCGCTGGTGGTGATAAACTTCAGATGCCCCGGTTCATAGAAACGATGGTAGATGGGCATTGCGGCGGCCTGTCTTGAACACTCTTGCGGACCGGTTCCCGGCTGCGCCCGCTGTAACTCGGCCAGATCCGGAACGCAAACGCCGGGTCGCGATGAGAAGCGATATTGCCGGGCCGTCGCAGACCTTGTGTCGAGTACAGGAGAAGTCGTGAATTACGCTGGAAGGCCTGCGCGAGCCTGGCCGCTCCTCCTGTAGTTCTTCGCTATCGTCGGCACCGTGCTGGGATATTTCCGCGCGAAAGCTGTACGCCGATTTGCGGTCGGCGGGAATAGATTGCTGGTTTGACGAAAAGCTGGTTCTTCCCCGGGGACAACATATTGGACGCTGTGGATCAGGGCATAAAAATCTGGGATAAGTTGATCTTGGTCTGTTCGAGGAACTCGCTGTCGGAGCGCAGCGGGTGGTGGGTCGAACAGGAGATCGAGAGGGCACTGGCAAAGGAGCGCCAGGTCCGAATCCAAGGCTCCCGGCTGTCGGTCTTGGTACCGATTACTTTGGATGATTATGTCTTTGACAGTTGGGAAAGCCGATTCAAGGCAACTGTTATTGAGAAGCACGTCGGCGACTTTCGCAATTGGGAATGCGCAAGAGGCTATCTTAGGGCTTTCGAGCAGTTGTGCAGCGCACTTAATGTCTCGCGGCCTCGCTCGGGCGGTCGATCTTAGCGCCTCACTTCACTCGTTGTGGTACGGTCTCCTGACCGTGCTACAACGAGGCAACCAGGTCTGACCGCGAGGGCAGAGTGGGACTCGGTTGTAAATCTCTTGTCACTGGGAGGATGTCGTGCCTGAAGTCGCCACGAACCCCGTACCGAACACCGTCGAGGAGCTTGGGGTTCCTCAGACCTCACTGGAGGATCTCACCCTAAAGACCGTCTACCTCGCAGGTGAGCTTATGCTTGACGACTTGGCTGCGAAGCTGCGGCTGAACCTCCGGGTCGTCAGTGAACTTTTTCGATCGCTCCGCAGGCATGAGCTCTGCGAATCGAAGGGGATGGTGAATGGTATCCACCGGCTGACGGCAACCATGCAGGGGAGGGCCCGTGCGCTGGAACTGCTTGCTCAAAACCAGTATGCCGGTCCGGCGCCGGTTTCTTTGAGCGATTACGTGAGCCGGGTCCGAGCGCAAAGCGTGAAAAGCTTCCGGGTGCAACGACGCCTGGTTGAAAAGGCTTTCGAACATCTTGTGCTCGCCGACCAGGTGGTGAGGCAGCTGGGGGCCGCGGTCATTTCGGGAACCTCGATTTTCCTTTACGGACCCACGGGTACCGGCAAGACCTCCATAGCCGAAGCCATTCCAAGCATTTACCACGATGCCGTTTGGATCCCTTATGCCGTGGAAGTCGACGCCCAGATTATTACGGTGTTCGATCCCATTCTTCACAGGCGTCATGACGATTCCGATGCTGACAATGACGACCCCAGATGGGTTCTTTGCCGGCGTCCACGAGTGACGGTAGGAGGCGAACTTACCGTCGAGATGCTTGATTTGCAGTTTCATCCGGTGAGCAAGTTCTACGCCGCTCCACTTCAAATGAAAGCTAACAACGGCGTGCTGATCGTCGACGACTTCGGCCGCCAACGAGTTCGTCCTGAGGAGTTGCTCAACCGCTGGACCGTCCCGCTGGATCGGCGGATCGATTTTCTCACTTTACTCGGTGGCAGGAAATTGGAGATTCCGTTTGACCTCTTTGTTGTGTTCGCGACAAATCTTGATCCCGCCCAACTGGCCGACGAGGCCTTTCTCCGGCGTATCCACAACAAGATCAGAATTGAGAACCTGGGCCGCGAGCAGTTCCATCGTGTATTCGAGCGCCTGTGCAGGTATTTCGGGCTGCATTACGACTGCAGCGCAGTCGACTACCTGGTTGATACGTTGACAACCGAATGGAAGCAGCCCCTGCGACCTTGTTATCCCCTGGACCTCATCAACCACCTTCGCTGGACCGCCGAATATGCAGGGGAAGCCCCGCGGCTCGACCGTGAGACCCTCGCGCTGGCGTGTCATGACTATTTTCTTAAGCCGTGAGGGCCGTCAATCGAGGCGATGCCATCCGCAGTGCCATCGATCGCGAGGGGGCGGCGAAGAGCCGCCGCATCACGCGGCTCGCGAAGAGCGGTAGTGACTCATTTTGAGGAAGAGCCGTCAGGTAGACTCCTCTTCCTCGATTCCTCAAGGGTCCGCCGCAGCCTCAAGGCGCGAATTTCCAGAATCGAACGCACGGTATTCTGCAAGGCCTCGAGACGTTCAGCCGGTGTCATCGAAAGCATCCAGCGGATCAGCGTCAGTTCGACACCATCTTCGCCGTGGGTGGGCTCGCCTGCAAGGGGCTCGATCCTTTGCCGGGAATCGTCAAGCGGGATTTCCATGAGGGCTCCGGCGCGCTGGTTAAGATATACCTGACACCCTTACTGAATGCAACGCTCACTGAATGCAACTGGCTCCTCTCAATCGCGATTGTTATAATTGCAAACGATGCGCTACGACAACATCATCGAGGCGATCGGACATACGCCGCTGGTGCGCCTGAACCGGATCGTGCGCGGATTCAAGGGCCAGTACTGGGCCAAGTGCGACCATCTCAACCCGGGCGGCAGCGTGAAGGACCGCATCGGCATCGCGATGGTTGAGGACGCCGAACGGAAGGGGCTGCTGAAGCCCGGCGGGACGATCGTCGAAGGCACTTCCGGCAATACGGGCATGGGGCTCGCCCTGGTCGCCGTGATGAGGGGTTACAAGTGCATCTTCACCATGGCCGACAAGCAGTCGAAGGAGAAGCGCGACCTGCTCAAGGCCATGGGCGCGGACGTGATAGTGTGTCCCACCGCGGTGGAGCATGAAGATCCTCGGAGCTACCATTCCGTGGCGGAGAAGCTTGCCCGCGAGATTCCCAACGCCTACCATCCCGACCAGTATTCGAACATGTCGAATCCGGAGATCCATTTCCGGACCACCGGCCCGGAGATCTGGGAGGACAGCGAAGGCCGCATCACCCATTTCGTCTGCGGCGTCGGTACGGGTGGCACGATCACCGGCGTCGGGCGCTACCTCAAGAGCAAGAATCCGAAGGTTCGGATCATTGGCGCAGACCCTGCGGGTTCGGTCCTGACGGAATACTTCCGCACCGGGAAGCTCGGCAAAGGCGAGCCCTACAAGGTCGAGGGCATCGGCCAGGATTACCTGCCGGCGACGCTGGATTTCGGCACCATCGACGACATGATCACGGTGAGCGACAAGGACTCCTTCCTGTGGACCCGGCGGCTGGCGCGCAACGAGGGTATTTTCGCCGGCGGTTCGGTGGGAACTGCGATCGGGGCGATGCTGGCGGTCGCAGCCGGCTGCACGGACGACGATTTCGTGGTGGTGCTGATCCCCGACAGCGGCTCGCGGTACCTGAGCAAGGTCTACAACAACGAGTGGATGAGGGAAAACCGCTATCTTGAGATTTCTCTGCCACTTACAGCCGGCGAGATCGTGCAGAGCAAATCGGAGAGTGGGAGCCGGCCGGCGCTGATCGCGGTGGCGCCTTCCGATTCTGTGTCGGCGGCGCTCGAAAAGATGCAGTCTTACGACTTCTCCCAGCTTCCCGTGTTCGAAGAAGGCCGGCCCGCCGGGGCGATCTATGAGGATGTGATCCTGAACCTGGCTCTTGAAGGAAAGGATCTCAAGAAGCTGGTCGTTCGAGAGGCTATGAGCGAAGGATTTCCCGTGGTGCATTCGTCAAGCGCGGTGGACCACATCATGAACTGCATCACGCGGGATTGTCCCGCGGTGTTCGTCGATTTGGGCAATTACAAGTACGAGATACTTACCAAGTACGACCTGCTGCACGCCATCGCTCATCGGTTGGAGCAACCCGCCTGATCGCTCGTGCCCGAATACGCGGGCCTAAAGTGAGAAAATACCGGCCTAAAGGCCGAATATGCCGGCCTGAAGCCAGAACATGCCGGCCTAAGGCCGGCCCTACGGGTCTTGCTCGGCAATTATTGTCCTTGTTATTAAGCGGGGTTATGTAAGACTCTGTACTTGAACAGGGTTAGGGGGAAATGGTACTTTCCTCAGGATTGGGGGACCAGACCACATCCCATTGTGTGTGATATGTGCTTTTGGCGTCAAACGCCTGGAGAGGGTAGGACCATGTCGATGAATCGGAAGCTCATGCTGAGTGGAGCGGCTACCATGCTGGCGATGTTAGCTGTTGCGGTCCAGAGTCCGGCGACCGGCTACAACAACTATTCCGTTGTATTCGCTGGCACAGCGCCGCACTTCGTGGCGGTGGGGGATTTCAACAACGACGGCAACCTTGATCTGGTCTCGGCCAATTACGACAGCAACAGCGTCAGCATCCTGCTGGGTAACGGCAACGGCACCTTTCAGGCAGCGCAGAACTTCAACTGTGGCTCCTATCCGATCAGCGTGGCCGTGGCGGATTTCAACGGCGATGGCAATCTGGATGTGGCAGTGGCCAACAACGGGAATAACGTTGAGGGCGCCGGAGACCTGGTCATCATGCTCGGCAACGGTAATGGAACGCTGCAAGCGCCTGTAAGCTACACAACTCAGGGCTCGCCCTTCTATGTCGCGGTTGCCGACCTCAATGGAGACGGCTCGCCTGACGTCGTGTTGGCGGCCCACGGTGCGCCGGTCCAGGTGTTTCTCAACACGGGAAACGGCACTCTGGAGAGTGAGGTTTCTTATAGCGCCGGCGGCAACCCGCAGTCGGTAGCGATCGCGGATTACAACAACGACGGGATTCCCGACTTGGCGGTCGCGAACAGCAAGACGAACAATGTCAGCATCCTTTTGGGAAATGGCGATGGAACCTTCCAAACTGCGAAGAACTACGACGTCGGGACATCTCCCAGCGTGGTTGCTGCCGGCGATTTCAACGCGGAAGGCTACATGGACCTCGCGGTGACCAACAACGGCAGCAACAGTGTCAGCATTCTGATCAACAACGGCAGTGGCGGCAACGGTACTTTCGGAAACCAGACCGTGCTCTCTGCGAATGCCGGCCCCTCGGGTCTCGCGTTGACGGACATAACCGGCAACTCGATAACGGATATCGTCATCACGAACCAGAACGGCACGTCGGAGACCGTTCAGACTTATCTGGGAAACGGCACTGGCACGTTCGAGAGCCCGACATCGTATGCTTCGGGTGACCAGCCCCGGATCGTAGCCGTCGGAGACTTCAACAACGATGGTGCGCCGGATCTGGCCGTCGCGTGTTCGCAGGGCAACCTGAACGTCTATATGAACAACGGCGGGACATACATCACCCTCGGCGGCAGTCCGAACCCCGCGCAGCCGGGACAATCCGTCACTTTCACGGCCACGGTCACACAGAGTATTCCGCCGGGCTTCGGAACCCCAACCGGTTCGGTCACCTTTTACAATGGGAGCACGTTGCTGGGCACCGGCACTCTCAATTCTTCGGGAGTGGCCTCCTATACGGATTCCTCGGGATTCCCGGCGGGTAGCTACACAATCTATGCGAACTACTCCGGCGATACGAACTACAACCCGAACAGCGCACCGGCCCTTACCGAGACCGTCGGCGCTCCCACGGTCGTTCTCACGCCGACGAGCCTCAGTTTTCCGACACAACTTGTGAATACGACCAGTGCGGCGCAGAACGTGACCCTCATGAACACCGGTACCGCCACGCTGACAATCACCAACATCAGCACCACAGGTAACTTCGCCAGCAGCAACACCTGCGGGTCCAGCGTACCCGCCGGCGGCAGTTGCACCATCTCGGTGACGTTTACACCCACAGGTTCGGGCGTCCGTTCGGGCAAGCTCAGCGTTACAGACAATGCCAGCGGCAGTCCCCAGACCGTGAGTCTGTCGGGCATGGGAACGGTGGTCAGTGTTTCCCCGAGCAGCCTGAATTTCGGTAATCAAACGGTGGGAACCACCAGCGCGCCGCAGACCGTCACCGTAACGAATGACGGCACGACGAGCATCAATATTGCCAAGATCTCGTTCGCGGGTGGAGATCCCGGTGATTTCGCCCAAACCAACAACTGCGGTGCAAGTCTCGGCGCATCCTCGAGCTGCGCCATCAACGTCACGTTCACGCCTCATGCCAAGGGAGCGCGCTTCAGCACCTTGGGCATTTATGACAATGGCGGCGGCAGCCCGCAGGCTGTCCCTGTGTCCGGAACCGGAACCGGCACGTAGGGGCGGACCGCACTGAACCGCCTGAGTTTTGCTCGTAGGCTCGATTTCGAAGGGATCCTGGGATGGCGCGGGCGCATTCAGGATCCCTTGTGTTCTCTTTGCCAGGCAGCGCGCCGGAGCCTTGTTTGAAGCGTTTCTTTGCCGCGCATTTGCCGGACAACTTCGTCGAAGAATCGCGCGTCCCATCGTCGTTGACTCCCCTGCTCAGAAGGTGGACAATTTGGTAGCGGCTGACTCTACTTCGAGTCTTTCGGGGGGACGACGCGGGTGGACACGCCGTCATGCTCATCTGGAGTGATCTATGAGAGGGAAGCACCTCAAATTTGCCATCGGCATCGGCGTAATTGTCGCCGTGGTGGGCTGGCTGGCCATATCAGGCTTCGAACAGAACAAGACCTACTACGTGACGGTCAGCGAGCTGGTAAGCGGCAAGACGGCCCGGCAACGGATCCGGGTGGGTGGGGTCGTCGCGGACGGCTCCATCGAACGCCACGGCGGTCAGGTGCGCTTCCGTCTGAGCCAGGACGCCGCCTCGGTGCCGGTCGTCTACGTGGGAAGCGACACGCTGCCCGATACTTTCGTTGGCGGGTCGCAGGCGATCATCGAAGGTAATTATTCCGCCGACGGCGTCTTCCAGGCGGAACAGGTTCAAGCGAAATGCGCATCGAAGTATCAGTCCGCGCCGGGATCTATGCAGAAGAAGGTCGCGCAGGCTGGAAGCTGACCGCGACTGCCGGATGGCGGTCGAACTGACGGGCTCGGAGAAGTGAGCAATAGAAACCGTGACCTGCGTGCGCGGAAAAGGTATCACCAGGGAACCTGGAATGCTCCCCGGAATCAACAGAATTAGCGGAGAGCGCAGCAGCTTTCTCGAGCAGCATCGCCACACCCTCTACCCCGGAGAGGAAATATGAACCAAGTCGGTAGTATCGGCCTGATTGCCGGTCTGGCCTTTGGATTCTACGCCGTTATCGCCGGCGTTCTCGGCGGCCGGCTGCGGAGCCTCCGGATCACCAAGAGTGCGGAACGCGCCACGCTGGCGTTTTTCGTGATGATCACGCTGGCGGTGGCAACACTCGAATACCTGATTCTGACCGATAGCTTCAGCAGCGCCTACGTTGCCACGCATTCCAACCGAGCTCTGCCGTTCTACTACAAGATTCCCGTGCTTTGGTCCGGCCAGGAGGGATCGATTCTCTTCTGGACGTGGCTCCTGTCCATCTACAGCGCTCTGGTCGTGCTGATGAATCGCCGGCGCAACCGGCAGCTCATGCCCTACGTGGTCTCGATTCTGATGGGCACAGGCGTATTTTTCTCGTCGCTGCTACTGTTCGTCGCCAATCCTTTCACCGATGTCGCGATTGCCGGCGTGGGCGGCGCGCTGAGGTCTTTTACGCCGCCGGACGGAAATGGCCTGAATCCCGCCTTGCAGTATCCCTCGATGGTGATTCATCCGCCGATGCTGTATCTCGGATACGTCGGGATGGTGGTGCCCTTCGCTTTCGCCATGGCGGCATTGATCACCCGGCAGCTTGGCGACAACTGGATTCGCACCACGCGCCGCTGGACCATGGTTCCGTGGATGTTTCTCGGCGTCGGAATCATCCTGGGCGGCAACTGGGCGTACGAAGTTCTCGGTTGGGGCGGATATTGGGCCTGGGACCCGGTGGAGAATGCTTCGCTGTTGCCCTGGCTCGCGGGCACGGCTTTCCTGCACTCGGTGATGATTCAGGAAAAGCGCGGCATGCTGAAAGTCTGGAACATCGTGCTGGTGATCGCCACTTTCTTCCTGTCGATCTTCGGGACGTTTCTTACGCGCAGCGGTATCGTCAGTTCGGTGCATGCTTTCGCCCAATCGAACATCGGCCCATTCTTTGCGGTATTCCTTGGCATCATTGTTCTGTTCTCGGTCACGCTCCTCTTCATGCGCCTCGACTTCCTGAAGAGCGAGAACCAGCTTGACTCCGTCGCTTCGCGCGAGAGCGGGTTCCTGTTCAACAACTGGGTGCTGCTCGCGGCCGTATTTGCGGTGCTCTGGGGAACGATCTTCCCGATCATCTCGAAGGCGATCGAAAACCAGACCGTCACCGTGGGAGCGCCGTTCTTCAATCGCTTCATGATCCCGATCGGGCTCGTGCTGCTCTTCCTGACGGGCGCGGGACCGCTGCTCGCCTGGCGCAAGACCAGCTTCCAGAGCATCCGCCAGAACTTCACCATCCCGCTTGCTGCCGCGGTTGTGGTTACCGCGATTCTCTATGCTCTTGGCGTCCGCGGATTCTACGTCAGTATGACGGTGCTGCTGAGCGCGTTCGTTGCCGTGGCGACGATCGGTGAATTCTTTAAAGGCGCGCGGACCCGGCAGAAGACGCTGCACGAAAACTTCGTTGCGGCTGTCTTCAATCTGACGATGCGCAATACGCGACGCTACGGCGGCTACGTGATCCACCTCGGGATCGTGATTCTGTTTGTCGGGTTCCTCGGCCAGGCATTCAAGAGCGAGACCAAGGGCCTGATGGCTGAGGGCGACCTGATGCACGTCAAGGACTACACGCTGCGCTGCGAAAGCTTCGGCACCGGGGACACGCCGAATTATGAGTACGAGCGCGCATCGCTTTCCGTGATCCGCGACGGCCGCGCGCTCGGCCTGATGGAGCCGGAGCAGCGCTTCTATACCGCGAGCCAGCAGGCCACGAGTCACGTCGCGCTCCGCACCTCGCCGCGCGAGGATCTGTACGTGGTGCTGGCGGGCCAGGACCCCGACAGCAAGAAGGCGATCATCCAGGTCTTCATCAATCCCCTGGTGATGTGGGTCTGGGTGGGCGGCGTGGTGCTGCTGCTGGGTACGCTGTTGGCCTTAGTCCCGAGCCGCGTCGAGCGCGAGATGGCTGAGATGCGGCGCGAGCATGAGGAAGCGCTGGAGATTGAGAACCTCGAGTCGCAAGAGTGACCGACTTTTATGACCTACGAGGAGTTTGAGCGCGAGATGCGGTCGCAGATACAACGGCGGGAAGAGTTCGACGCCCGATGGGAGGCGAAGATCGCAGCGCTTCGTGCCCAGCATACGGAATTCGAGGCCGGCATGGCGGAGATCTGGGAAATGCTGCGACAGGTCACGGAGAGCCAGGCTCGATTCGAAAACTCGATGGGACAAATCCGCAAGCGTGAGAGTGCGGGGTGATGAAGACAACGTATCGGCGATGGATTCTCTGGAGTGTTGGCGCGTGCCTGGCGATAGGCGTTTGGGCAGGGGTCGCAGCGGCCGCGCCACCGGCGTCGAAGACCACGGCAGCGGCAATCGAAGGCGGCCTTACCTGCCAATGCGGTTGCCAGCAGACGGTGGGCGGGTGCAACCACGAGGGCTGTGGATCCAAGGCGGAAATGCAGGCCATGGCCGAGAAGGAAGTCGCTTCCGGCAAGGACAGCGCCGCCATCCTCCAAGATTTTGTGCTTCGTTACGGCACTCAGGTGCTGGCCACGCCTCCGCCCAACGGATTTAACCTGATGGTCTGGATTCTGCCCATCGTCGGAGGCATTCTGGGATTGACCCTCGTTGTTGTGCTGGTGCGGCGCTGGCGACAGGCTCCGCCTGTGGCGCCGGCCGGACCCGGAACTGTCGATCCGCAGGCGCTGGCGGAGGTCGAAGAGGAGATGAAGCATCTTGGTTAGGTGCCAGGGCGCAGGGATCAGGGGCCAGGGGTTAGGGGCCAGGTAGGTGCTGGATCCTCTCAGGATGAGAGTGAACCACCGGACTTTGGAAGCTGTCGACTGTCAACTTTTCACGAACAGGACGCAACGCAATGCTAATCGGAATCGCTTTTGCCCTGGCGCTGGGATTGGCGTTCTTCGTAGTCAAGCCGCTCCTGGCTGCCGGTACCGACGAAGGCACGCTGCCGGTCGACGTGACGCTGCAGACGGACCTCAAGCGCCGCCGCCTGGTGGTCTACGACAACATCCAGGATCTGGAGTTCGAGTATCAGTCGCGCAAGATCGCAGCCAAGGACTACGAGGCTTTGCGGGAAACCTATACCACGGAAGCAGCGCACCTGATCACGGAGTCGCACGAGGTGGATCGGCAGAGCACCGAAGAGGCCTTCATCGAGCGTGAAGTCGCCGCGCGTCGCGTCGGCCGCAAATCCGAGGTTGTGCCCGACTACACGTGCCCGAAGTGCGGATTCGAGAACCCTGTGCCCGTGAAGTTCTGCGGCGAGTGCGGTGCGAAGTTGGGGCCAGGAACGAAACTTCAATAATAGGCGCTCTCGAATTTCAGATTTTGTCGGCTGTAAACCGTCGACTGTTGACTGTCGACCCTTGACCTTTCATGATTCATTTCCGCTCCAACTCGCTCCTCGCGCTGGCAGCCGTCATGACCACGCTGCAGGCGTCCACGGTGATGGCGCAGACGAAGGTTCAGGGCGAGATCTCGAACGGCACCACTGACCGTCCGGTGGCTCATCAGCAGATCCGCCTGCTGAATCCACGCGCTGGGGCGCAAGTAGCGACCGCGACGTCAGACGGCGCGGGACATTTCGCATTTCCGGCCACAGATATCGACACCAAGTCTTTCTACCTCGTCACCACCGACTACCAGGGCGTGTCTTACAACGTGCCGGCGGCTTTCAATCCGAATGGCGAGGCGAACATCAAGCTGACCGTCTACGAATCCTCTCATTCCTCGGCTGGCATCCGCATTCCGGCCCTGCGCATTCTGATGGGCGCCGAAGGCCCCGACCTGCGAGTCCAGGAAGAATACGCGATTCAGAACTCCAGCGATCCGCCCCGCGCCTATACCGTCCCCGGCGGCACCTTCAAATTTCACATTCCGGCCGACGCCGGCACGCCCAGCGTGACGGTTGCCGGCCTTATGAACATGTCACTGCCGCAAACGCCGAAGCCAGGCCAAAACACGGGCGATTACTCGATTGACTACGCCCTGAAGCCGGGCGTAACCATGCTGACGCTGCAGTATACGCGTCCGTATCAGGGTTCGAGCGCCGAGATTCACGACGGCGCGTCGTTTCCTATCGACCAGGCTGAGCTCTATGTCTATCCGTCCAGCCTTTCCGTCTCGGCAACAGGATTTCAGCCCAGCCGCGTGGATACGGAGCATCAGGTCGCGGTGTTCGGAGCGCCCCAATTTCCGCCCAACACCATGGCCATGTCGATCCGCCTGAATGGAACGGCCGCCTCCGGTCCGCCGCCGGGAATGGAGCAGGGCGCGGGCGCGGGCCAGGAGGCCGCCTCTCAGGACCAGGTCAAGGTGGTGCCGAATTCGATCGCGCAGGTGGGCGGGCCGATCCTGGCGGGCTTTCTCCTGCTTCTTTTCTGGGCTCTGGCCGTTCGAGTCATGAGGGATTGGCCGCGCCTGAAGGCGAGCGCCGCTGGACCGGCCGCGCCGCCGCCGCTCGACGCCAAAGTCGAGAAGCTGCTCACGTCCATTGCCGACCTCGACGAACTGTTCGCCGCCAAGAAGGTCGCCGAGCCCAAGTATTGGAAAGAGCGCCTGGAGCTGAAGGCTCGCCTGGTCACGCTCCTCAAGAAGCATCCGCCGGCGGGCCTTGAGTCCTATGCCACGCGTTCCCATCCCCAATGAAGCCGCCGCGCTCGAGGCAGACAACGTCTCCAAGTTCTTCGGAGATCTTCCGGCGCTGCGCGGCGTAACGCTCCACGTCGAACCGGGAGACTCGGTGTTGCTGTACGGCCCGAACGGCGCCGGCAAGACCACGCTGCTGCGCACACTGGCGGCGCTTTCGCGTCCCGACGAAGGCCAGGTGCTTTTCGGTGGCCAGCCACTCCGCCACGACAGCAACGCCGCAAAGTCGCTGATCGGCTTCGTGTCCCATGCGCCCTATCTCTACGGCGAGCTGACGGGACGGGAGAATCTGCGTTTTTTCGGACGCCTTTATCGACTCAGCGCTCTCGATGCCAAAGTAGATCGCGCGCTCGATCTGTTCGCGGTACGGCATCGCGCCGATGAACTGGTACGCAATCTTTCGCGAGGCCTGCAACAGCGCATGACGCTGGCGCGCGCTCTCCTGCACGATCCCGCCTTCGTACTGCTGGACGAGCCTTTCACCGGTCTCGACGCGGATTCGGCAAGGCACCTCGAACAACTGCTCACCCGCTTGCCCGCCGAAGGCAAAGCTCTGGTCTTCTCGACGCACAATTACGACCAGGGAGCTGCGATCGCGCGACGGTTGGTGGCGCTGGAGAAGGGCCGGATCAAGTATGATGGTCCTTTGGATCGGGCGCCCGAGCCGATCCTGACCGCGGCGCGGGCGCTCTCCTGATTCGAGCGAAAGACCGTCACATGCTTGCCCAAGGAGGAAATCGATGACGTCTCTTCTAAGCTTCGTACTTGCTCTCGCGCCCCTGCTCAATGCCCATCCCGCACTGGCACCTTCCACAGCAGGTTTGCTGCTGGTGGCGAACAAAGGCGAGCATACGCTGGGCCTGATCGATCCCGCCGCCGGCCGCCAGATAACGACCGTTCCGGAGAGCGGAGTAACCGGCCACGAAGTCATCGCCTCCGCCGACGGGCGCCGCGCGTTCGTTCCCATCTACGGCAACTCGGGAGTCGGCCAGCCAGGCACCGATGGAAGCACCCTCGACGTGATCGATCTCGACTCTCGCCATTTGGTTCACACCATCGACTTCGGACATGGCGTGCGGCCGCACTGCCCGATCGTCAATCCACGAGACGGACTGCTCTACGTCACCACCGAGCTCGACCAGGCCATCACCATCATCGATCCGAACACGCTCAAGATCGTCGGCAAGGTGCCGACCGGCGCGGCCGAGTCGCACATGCTGGTGATCAGCCCCGACGGCACACGCGGTTACACGGCCAACGTCGGGCCCGGGTCGGTATCGGTGCTAGACCTGGTCGGACGGAAGACGATCGCCGCTATTCCCGTCACCGCTCACGTTCAGCGTATCTCGATTTCCAATGACGGACGCTGGGTGTTCACATCCGACACCGAGAAGCCGCGCCTGGCGGTGATTGATACGAGCACGAACGAGGTCGCCCGCTGGATCGACCTCCGCGCTGAGGGATACGGCGCGGCGACTACGCCGGACGGCAAGTTTCTGGTCATCGCAATGCCCGCAGGTCACGCGGTCGCGGTGATCGATCTTGCGAGCATGCAGGTCGTTAAGAACGTCGATGTTCCGGCCAGCCCGCAGGAAACGCTCGTCCAGCCCGACGGCCAGTTTGCGTACGTCTCCTGCGATCGCAGCCATCAGGTCGCTCAGATATCGACCAGTGACTGGAAGGTTGAGAAGCTTATCGACGCCGGGAATAACGCGGACGGGTTGGCGTGGGCCAAGTGATTGACAATTGCCGATTGAAGACTGCCGATTGCGGTTCGGGCTCGCAGAGCTAGGTTAGCTAGCGTGACTAGGCCGTTTTCCTATCCTTCCCAGCTCGATAACGAGGCGCAAAGCCTCATTGACGGCCTTTTCGTTACGGAACACTTTGCGCACGTCCGGATCGAGAGGAACCAGATTGGTGCCGGCGCGGTAGCTCTTGGCGTACTTACCCCTTACTGCCCCGCGAAGCAGTTTGTGAAGATCGTACTCCGGACGCAGCTCATCGCTCATTGTCCCTTTGTTTTTCTTCATAGGCCTTTCTTTCGCGCCGCGTCAATGCCCGGGCGCTTATAATCCGAACTCGCTCGCCGCGTTCCACAAACGCAACTATCAGCAAGCGCCTCCGATCTGACTGCCCAACCGCAATCTACCGGTTCTCATGCGCAGAATGATCGGGGTCGGGCACCGTACTGCTGAGCATATCTCCGAACACAGTGCCGGCTTCGCCAAAGGAAACCCCGTGCTTTCGAAGGTTCTCAGCGGCCTTACGGTCGTCCCACTCGAACTCCATGTTGACATTGTAACGGCATCATCGGTCCAGCACACTAATTGTCAGCCGATTACAGAATTTCGACTTGGCAATTCTTCACCATCGACTTGAATTTGTGCGCGTCGGCTTCGCTCCCGACGATCGCGCCGTAATGCATCGGTACCGCGATCTTCGGTTTGATCGCCTCTGCAGCTTGCGCGGCCTCCTCCGCCGTCATCACGTACGTGCCTGAAACCGGTAGCAGCGCGATATCGCATTTGATCGAGCTCATCTCGGGAATGAAATCCGTATCGCCAGCGTGATAGACGCTGGTACCGTCCATCTTGATGAGGAATCCGAGGCCCTTGTGGCCCGGCGGATGAAACTTCTTGCCGGGCTCCGGGCCCTTGTCGATGTTGTATGCCGGCAGGCCGTGGATTTCGACCGCGCCCACCGTGTGCTTTCCGCCCGGGTCGATATAATGAATGGCCTTCACCTTGACGTCTTTCAGCCCGTCCTTGCAAAGCGGGCTGGCGACGATCACCGTGCCCGGAAAGATCACCTTGTTCAAATCTTCGAGGCTCAGGTGATCGAAGTGCTCGTGGCTGAGCAGCACGATGTCCGCTTCGTCGTTCTTCGTGACCTTGAAGGGATCGACGTAGATCACTTTGGAGCCCGCGATCCGGAACGTGTCATGCGCGATGCGGGTGATATCGAGATTCATGAGCTTCATGAGCGTTACTCCCCGTGTTTTTTTAAGAACTCGCTACTCCACCGTAACGCTCTTGGCAAGATTCCGCGGCTTGTCCACATCGCACTCGCGCAGCACCGCACAATAGTAGGCGAACAACTGGAGAGGAATGACGCTCAGCAGCGGCGTCAGGATCTCGTGGCTGGAAGGCACCTCGATGACGTCGTCCACCTGCGAGTGCAGACGCGAGTTGTCCACCGTCGTCACGCCGATCACCGGGCCTTCGCGGGCGCGAATTTCCTGAATATTCGCAATCACCTTCTCGTAGGAGCCGTCCTCCGGCGCAAGCGCGATGGTCGGAAACGACGGGCTGATCAACGCGATCGGCCCGTGCTTCATCTCGCCGGCCGCGTAGCCCTCGGCATGGATGTAGGCTATTTCTTTGAGCTTCAGGGATCCTTCGAGCGCGATCGGATAGTGATACTTGCGGCCGATGTACAGGAAGTGGCTCGCCCC
>JASHQD010000718.1 GCA_030037755.1 Terriglobia bacterium | reverse complement strand
AGCTGGACTCGGAAGCCGATGAATTCATCGGTTACGCCGTGGATGGCGCCACGCGCATGCAGGCTTTGATTCAGGACCTGCTCAATTACTCAAGGGTGGCTCGCAAGGCCGTCCAAATGGAAGCTGTGGACTGCACAGTAGTCCTCGCCCGCGCACTCAACAATCTCGAAGTCGCGATCCGCGAGAGCGGCGCGGAGGTTTCTACGGGCGGGCTTCCGGTGGTAAAGGGCGATGCCTCACAACTGGCACAACTCTTTCAGAACCTGATTGGCAACGCCATCAAGTTCCGCGGCCCGGAACAACCAGCCGTAAGGATCTCGGCCGAATTAAATGGCAATTGGACGTTCTGCGTGCGCGATAACGGCATCGGGATGGACCCGCGACAGCAGGAGCGAATCTTCGGAATGTTTCAACGGCTGCACACTCGCCAGGAGTATCCGGGCACCGGCATCGGCCTCGCCGTGTGCAAGCGGGTGGTGGAAAGGCATGGCGGCAGGATCTGGGTGGAGTCAGAAGCCGGCAAGGGATCGTCGTTCTTCTTCACGTTGCCAGCGTAGCGATCAGGATTGACCGCCGGCGCAAACCCTCTGCGGATGAGTTCTAGGAGCGGTGAATCAAGTGAAAGGCCTAGGCCGTGTTGCTTCAGGTTTGCCTGGCATACTTCGTGCCTGCAGCAGGATTTGACCACAAATAGCAGGATTTGTATATTCATTCCACTTGCGCCCGACAAATCTGAATGTACAGTCGAGGCTCTCGATCCCAAAGACCACGCTGCCAGGGTGGCGCAGGCGTTGTCTCGCTGGCCGCTCGGTCGTGAATCATGGCGAAAAAGGTCTACGCCTCCCTGGCCTACAACATGAATCGTTATCAAAGTAAGCGCATCCGGGCAAAGGCCGGTTGCATGCTGCGATCATTTCGTCCATACTTCGCGGGATGCGGGCCGATCATGCATCGAACAAGCGTCTCAAATCCGTGGCGCGGCTGAACGCGAAGGAGGCACCGCATGAGTGGGTCTATCTCATCTGAGTCGAGGACGCAATCGAAGCCGGCTCCTGGTGACTCCACCCCAAAGCAGCGGGTCACCGGGAACGGCGGTGGTTTACCGGAGGCTCTGAGCAAGCGCTGGGTTGCTTATGCGCTGGCAGCGGGCGCCGGGATGCTGGGAATCAGCCAGCCCGCGAGCGCCGGGATCATCTACACCCGTACCGATATTTACTTCACGAGCGGTTCGGTCTTCATTGACCTCAATCACGACGGGACGAACGACTTCAAATTCATCATTGGCCCCGGCGGCCAGGGCCTGGCGCTCGACGTCAACGGCAACCTGAATTCGGGAGCCGGAGTGGTGGGCCGCGGTGCGAGCGCCAGCGCGCTCGTTTCCGGCGCCATGATCGGCCCGAAGGCTCCCTTTCTGCCCGTAAAGTCCAGGTCGGCTCTGATGGCGGAGGTGTGGCTGAATACCAGCACCGAGACCTCGTTTAAAGGCCAATGGGGCCGCGCCCACGACAAGTATCTGGGCCTTCGTTTCGACATCGACGGCCAGGTGCATTACGGCTGGGCAGAGTTTAACGTCGAGGGCTACGCCTTTGAATTGGAGGCCACGTTACTGGGCTACGCCTACGACACGGTTCCGAATCAGGCGATCGAAGCCGGTCAGACGACGTCCGCATCATATGCGACGCCCGAGCCGGCCACGCTCGGGCTGCTGGCGCTGGGATTTCTGGGACTCGCAGCCTGGAGAAGACGAAAACCCGAGCCGCTCGCGTGAAAATCCGTTGGATATTCATCAGCGCGTGCCGGCAGTAACAGGGTGATGAAAGACCCGAGCCTCTGTCAGCAACCGCAAGGAGGTCTGCCGTGAAATCCCGCAATCCGCAACCTTTGAGGTGCCGGCGCTTTTGGAGCGGCCTGCTGCTCGCCGGAGCCTTCGTAGCAGGCGGTCCCGTAGCATCGGCCCAGAAGTACCTGTTCGGCCACGCAAGGTTTGCCACGGGAGCGGGTCCCCGATCGCTGGTCACAGCCGATTTCAACAACGACGGCATTCCCGATGTAGCCGTAACGGACGAGACCGCCAACACGGTCTCCGTCCTGCTTGGACGTCGAAATGGAACCCTGGCGCCGAAAGTTGATTACGCGACCGGCGTCACGCCCGCTTACGTGGTCACGGCGGATTTCAATCGCGACGGCAAGCTCGACCTGGCTATCGCAGCTACAGGATCGAACGCGGTTTCGATTCTGCTGGGAAACGGCGACGGAACTTTTCAGTCTTATGTCAATTATCCCACCGGCACCGGGCCCGCCTGGCTGGCGGCGGTGAATTTCGACGGCAAAATCGGCCTGGTAACAGCCAACACGGCCGTTGGCACTCTTTCCGCCCTGATCGGCAACGGCGATGGGACTTTTCAAGCGCCGGTCGAAACCTCCATGAGTTTCGGACCGCTGTCGGTGGCGGCGGGCGATTTCAATGGGGATGGAATTCCGGACGTAGCCGTGGCCGACAACGTGACCCCCGGATACATATCGGTGTTCCTCGGCAAAGGCGGGGGCAAGTTCGGGCCGGAGACCGACTATGCCACCGGAAGCAGCGAGCTTCAGTCGGTGGCGATCGGCGATCTCAACGGGGATGGCAAGCAGGACCTGGCAGCAGCGGACGGCCCCGACGGCTTGGTCTTTATCCTGCTTGGCAATGGCGACGGCACATTTAAAGGTGCGGGAAATTACACCACCACCCCGGAGCCGTTTTCAACCACGATTGCCGACGTGAATGGCGACGGCAAGCTCGACCTGGTGGTAGCCAGCTCGGCATCGAACAGCATTTCCGTTCTTCTGGGCAATGGCAACGGCACATTCAAAGAGAACGTCAATTACTACGCCGGATCATCGCCCTTGTTCGTTGCTCTCGCCGACTTCAACGGCGACGGACTGCTGGACGCCGCCTGTCCGGACCCGGCGGCCAACGCAGTCCAAATCGTGCTGGGAGCGAGCAAAGGCGGATTTACTGCCTATCCCACCTATGCCAGTGACGACGCCGGCGAGTCAATCATCACCGCAGACTTGAACGGGGACGGGAACCTGGATCTTGGACTGGTCGGCCTCGACAGCTCCACCGTCTCGGTCTTGCTGGGCAACGGTGATGGCACCTTCCAGCCCCAGAAGAACTCGCAGGCCGGACAGTACTCCACGGCTTTGGCGGCGGCAGATTTCAATGGCGACGGGATCAACGACCTGGCGGTGAGCAACAATGGGGCGGCCGACGTTTACGTGCTGATCGGCAACGGAGACGGGACCTATCAGCCGCCGGTGGCTTATGCCATCGACACGCAGGCGTGGGCCCTGGCGACCGCAGACTTCAACAATGACGGCATCGCCGATCTCGCCGTGGGCAACTATTGGTCGACCACCATCGCCGTCCTGCTGGGCAACGGTAATGGCACGTTTCAGACGCATAAGGACTATCAAGCGGGCGAGAATCCCTTCTCCGTGGCCGTAGGCGATTTCAACCTGGATGGGAACATGGATCTGGTTTCCACCGAGCAAAACCTTAGTGGCGCCGGGGTCGCGGTCCTGCTGGGCAACGGTAATGGCACATTTCAGAGCCCCGTAATCTACAGCACGCAGCAAACTCCGGAGGCCGTTACTGTCGGGGACCTGAATGGCGATGGCCTGCCGGATCTGGCCACCGCGAACTTCAGCCCGGGCCAGGCTGCCGTACTGCTGGGCAATGGCAACGGCACTTTTCAGCCTGCAGTCGTCTATCCGACCAACGCGACGGACAACACCGTGGCCATTGGCGACGTGAACAACGACGGCATACCGGACTTGCTCGTGGCGGGCATCAACTTCATCGAGGACGGCCCGTTTATAAGCTTCATGTCGGTCTTCCTGGGAAAGGGCGACGGCACCTTTCAAAACCCGCTGAATTTCGGCCTGTCGGTGGGAGAAGGAAGCCAGGCGCTGGCCATCGGCGATTTCAACAACGACGGCAGTCTGGACGTCGCCGCCACAAACGCTGCCACGGCCGGCGCAGCAAGAGTCGCGATCATCATGCTGAATACGCCGGCAGTGGCATTCTATCCTTCAACACTGCGGTTTCAATCGGCGGGCTCACGCTCTCTCTCGGTCTATAATCCCAGCGTGGATCCTCTCCAGATTTCAAGCATCCAGGCCAGCGGCGATTTCAGCCAGACGAACAATTGCGGGTCGTCGCTGGCAGTAGGCGCCGAGTGCACCGTCACCGTGACCTTCAGCCCCCATAGCAAAGAAGTCGAGAGCGGAACCATAACCTTCACCGACAACGCCCCAGGCTCACCCCAAACGATACCTTTGGAGGGGCTAAGCAACTAAGCTCCGAAGGCGTCGGTCGCATGCCGCCGCGCCCGCCCAACGCTGGGATTGTTCATTGCGGCCCCCGGCGTGGCTTGCCATACAGTCGGCACTGTTCGCTCAGACACCCAAGCGCTAATTGTGCCGCGTCGTCATCGCTCAGGTTCCAGATCGTGGACCCTCGCAGGTCGCTCATCAGTTCAACATCCAATTGCCGCGCCTTGTACGCCGGCGAACCGGGCGCAGGGGAGGCCACATCGTCCGATCGCGAAGCCCACTCCGCCCGAAGCCTTGCCAGACGCTGCTCAAGCAGGGGGCGGTCTTGCGCCGCCCCACCCTGAGACAACTCATACCCCGCACATCCTGCCTTGTCTTCCGGTCCAGATTGGACCTGACGGCGGAGCCAATCGGTCAGCTCAGGCGGGAAAGTCGCTTCTCGCGATTTGAAGACCTTGTTTGTCTCGTAAAAAAGGTTTATTCCCTCGAGCTGCGACGTTTCGATCTTCGAGATCGCTTCCGCCGGCTCATAGCGCAATAACAAAGGCAAGACCGTGGGATCCTGCGCTGGATCGGTCCAACCCTGACGGACCGCCGGCAGGATCGCAGGTGAAGCGAAGCGGGCAGCAAGCTCAGCTCTGACCATCCAGCTGTAATCGTTCGGCTGAGCCGGGGGAACCCGGAGCAGATCGCCAAGACAGCCGTCCACTTCGGGCAACGTCGTTTCCGGCAGTGCGGCCACAGCATCCAGCGGAACAACGGCGCGACGATCGCATACGGCCTGGACCACGTAGTCCTTCGATCCCGCCGGGTCCAGGTCGATCAGACGCTCGATCGCATCTTTATCCGTCGGGGATCGATCCAGCATCGCCCGCAGCACAGATGCGAGCGAGGCGTCGCGGATCGCCGGCCACGCCGTTTCGAGGAGCATGTGCTGGTCGGTGTCATTCATGCCGGCGAACTCCTCCAGCGCAACTGGCTTGGCGGCTGCGATATCGGCAGACGGCAGACTGCGGTCTTCCACGAGGTAGTAAGCGGCGTCGGCGCGATTCCTTCCCGAGCGCGTGGGCAGCGAGCGAAGCAGCTCCTCCATGTCGGTTTTGTGCTCTTCAGCGGCTTGGGCGGCTTTCCCGGAGTCCGGCGGCGGTCCGAACATCACGAATCCGGGCTGCGTTTGTCCGCGCAGCAACGCGCGCGTTTCCTGTAGTGCATCCGGCATGTCGTAGACGGGCGGCGTAGCCGGATTTCTCCAAGCAGCCTCCAGCAGAGACAGCTGCAGCGGAAGATTGCGAGTGGACGCGAGCGCCTCCCGTCTTACCTGCCGGAAACCCTCGTCCGCGGCCAATACCAAACGGACTTTGGCGCGCAGAGCATCGTCGCCCTGGAGGTCCGCCAGACGTGAGAGAGCCTCAAGGCGAGCCCCGTAGATAGACCGTGTGCCGACATCGGTAGCGCCAATCTCTGCCAGAAGGCTCTTTACCTGCTCTGCCTCCGCATTCGCCTCAATTGGCACCAGATCGATGCCCACGGAGTTGGTTGTGAGCGGTCCGCAGGACTCCATATGGAGTAGGCCGCTGCCGCGGCTGAGCCGATTCGTCGTTACACGGATCTCATAATGGCCGGGCTCCCTGAAGACGAAGCCCTGGTTCAGCACGAGCGGTATTCGCAGTTCCGGCGAACCCAGATCGACGATATTGGCGTAATCGTGCCCGCTTTGCCCCTGCCACTCGGTCCAGCCGTTCGTGGGAGCAACCTCCACCTTGTCGGCGAGATCGCCGTAAACGCTGGCGTTCAGCATGTAGGGGCCGGATGTGGTGTTGCGAAACACCAAGTCGAGCTGAATACGCTCGCCAACGTAGAACTGGCTCTTGCCGTCATGCGTTTCAAGCAGCAACTCCGGTTTCGGTTCGGGAGCGGGCGGGACAGGCATCTCCTGCGCCCGGAATGATCCGGCGAAAGCCAAGAGCGCCAAAGCTGCCACTGATGCAGATCTTTGCCAGACAAGACGCCACGTCACTAATCTTGAAGGTCGCGTCGCCCGGCGACGATTTTCGTCTGTGCTTCTGCTCCTGAATCCGAGCCGCCGTGTCCTCTGTGTCCAAAAGCTCTCAACACAGAGCCCACAGAGCCTCCATGAGCTCTGTGTTACTAACGTCCACTTTCTTCTCGTGCCGCGAAGATTTTTAGGGCTCGGCACTAGCCACTCGCCACTAGCCACTTTTGGCCGATTGGGTTGCGGCGAGCCGCTCCGGGTTGAGGAATTGTCAGCACGGAGGTCACAGAGAAGCGCCCATTTTGGGTGCGGCGTGCGGCCGCGCCGGGGTAACGTTTGTGCTCGCATTCCCCCTCCAAGTGACCAAATCCCGAGTCAGGAGACTGCCATTTCCGGCCTCCCAGCTGCTTAGACGTGGTATTTTAGGCTGCCGCTGCCTGCGACCCAGGACCGATAGGAGCTGAAAATGCCGGTTATCGTCTCGATGCTTCGCGGCGTCAATCTTGGACCCCATCATCGCGTCAAGATGGAGGCGCTGAGGGCGCTTTACGAGTCGCTCGGCTTCACCGACGTCCAGACGTACGTGCAGAGCGGGAACGTGGTCTTCAGGACGAAGTCGCGCGATCTGGCCGGGGTTGCGAGGCAGATCGAGGAAGCGATCGAGCGCAAATTCGGATTCCATGCTGACGTGCTCGTGCGCACCACTCCCGAGTTGCGAAAAGTTGTCGAAAG
>JASHQD010000717.1 GCA_030037755.1 Terriglobia bacterium | reverse complement strand
GGGAGATCATCCTACCAAATCCAGCGGTTCCCGAACCCGCCTGCGGCGATGATGCTCAAAGCAGAAACCGCCTACGGCGATGATGCTGACTCGCCTCCCACACCGGCCTGTGTTCAAATTTCTACGCTTCTACGTGAGTGCCCACATACGAAGGGGCGGCACCGGGTGGTCGTCGAGGGCACATGCCAACCGCGCGGCGCGCAGCAATAAAGGCAAACTCATAGGGAGCCTAGGTCGGACCGCGCTCCCCGGCTTTTATCCGGGCAAAACCCGGTAACGCACGGGCCGTCCCAGCCCCACTTCCACGGCTCTGTAAGGTGACAACTTCCGCATGGATGCCCTCCAGAGAGCCGTCCGAAGGACCAGCCTGAACCATCTCGAGCGCTGGACGGCGAGCGAGACGAATTGGCGGAGTTGTACCGCGAGATCTTCGGGCCTTGCTTTGGTGCTACGCAGGACTTGGTGTGAACCGCGTCTATCACCTTGCTTCACGTCATTCAACGTGGTGGATCGCGTGAGAGAAGCACTCCAGAGCCGAGAGCTCCAAACTGCAACTCTTTGCCACCGCCCACTACATCTGCAGAGGCGATAAGCGGTCTTAGGATATGACCTGGGCGTGATGCGTTACACGGAACGCGCGGTAGGTGTCGTCTCAGTTTGCCGCCCTCTCACCAAGATGCGCCTTGCTCAGGCTCGCGGCCGAGGCGCTTTTCAGAACCTGCAGGGGAGACGAGTGTGGTGGCTGTGGAGCCCGTTGAGGAATTCAGCATCTCAAAATCGGTTTCCGAGAGTGTCGGAGTTCCCTGTCCTCGCACTGCTTACGGGTAGGGAATCACAGCTTGTGCCTCATTCGAATATCCACTCTCCTGGCCACTGGAATTCACCGCGGTGGCTACGTAGTAGTAGGTCTGCCCCGCCAGCACTGTCGTGTCCGTGTACGTGGTACCGGTCACCAAAGAAGAATTCAAGAGCGTGTAGGGCCCGCCCGATATGCTGCCACGATAGAGATTGTACCCGGAGATGTTCGGAGAATTACTTGCGGTCCATGAAAGCGATACCGAATGAGAGTTAACGCCGCTTCCGGAGAGCGAAACGTTGGTGGGTGAGCCGGTCGCATTGCTCACGATTGCGATGGTGCCGCTGACGTTGCCGGTTGAGGAAGGTGAGAAGACGGCACTGAAGCTGGTATTGGCGCCGGCTGCGAGCGTAACGGGCAAGGTAATTCCGGTTGCGCTGAAGCCGCTGCCTGTAACGTTAAGTTGCGAGACTGTGACCGTGGCCGTGCCCGTGTTCGTCACTACAACTGTCTGAGAACTGCTGCTGCCCACGATCACGTTGCCAAAAGTCACGCTCGAAGGAGCGACCGAGAGCTGAAGCGTGACGGCCGTCCCGGAAAGCGCTATGGAGGTTGGCGAATTGGAGGCGTTGCTGACAAGGGAGATGTTCCCGCTCGCGCTTCCCGTTGCGGTAGGGGAGAATACGGCGTTGAAGTTCGCGCTCTGCCCTGCTGACAGGGTCAAGGGCAGCGTCAGACCGCTTGTGCTAAAACCCGTTCCAGTGACGCTTGCCTGAGTGACCGTGATGCTGCCCGTTCCCGAGTTCGTGAGAGTTATGGATTGCGTTCCCGTCGTCCCCACACCGACGTTCCCAAAATTGACGCTGCTGGGCGAAGCCGAAAGCTGAAGTGTAACACCGGTGCCCGATAGGGCTACCGAAGCCGGCGAGTTGGTGGCGTTACTGACGACCGACAGATTCCCGTTCGCAGTCCCTGCGGTGGTCGGAGAGAAGACGGCATTAAAGCTCGCGCTCTGGCCTGCGTTTAAAGTAAGTGGCAGCGTCAGGCCGCTGGTGGTGAAACCGGCACCCGTGACGCTTGCCTGGCTGACGGTCACGCTTCCCGTTCCTGTGTTGGTCAGCGTGACCGGTTGCGTGCTGCTGCTCCCGACCGTTACGTTTCCAAAGCCGACTGAATTGGGCGAGGCGGTAAGTTGCAGGGTGACGCCAGTGCCCGAGAGGGCTATGGGTGTGGGCGAGTTCGTAGCGTTGCTGATAACGGAAATACTCCCGCTCGCGCTCCCCGCTGAGGCGGGGGCGAACGTCGCGTTGAAGCTGGTGCTTTTCCCTGCCGTCAGAGTGAGGGGCAGCACCAGACCACTGACGCCGAATCCCGTTCCTGTGGCGGTAGCCTGACTGACGGTTACGCTGGCTGTTCCCGTGTTAGTCAGCGTCACGACTTGCGCGGCGCTGCTGCCAACCGTTACGTTCCCGAAGCTAACCGCGCTCGGAGAGGCGGTTAAGGTGAGATTTGTGCCGGTGCCGGCAAGGATCACCTTGGTGGGCGAATTCCTGGCGCTGCTCGTCAATGAGACGCTACCCTGATCGGAACCCGCGGAATTGGGGTCGAAGACGGCATTGAACGATGTTGTGGAACCCGGAGCGAGGGTAATCGGCAACTGCAAGCCGCTGACGCTAAACCCGGATCCTGTCACGCTGTCGCTCGTGATCGTCAGAGACGCCGTCCCGGTATTGGTCAGCACGACCGCCTGGGTACTGGTACTTCCCAGGGGCATACTCCCGAACCACAGTCTTGTAGGTGAGGCCAGTAGCTCACCAAAAGTACCGTAACCTGAGAGGGGCACGGAACTGAACGATTCGGATGCATCACTCACCACGGAGATGCTACCGGCTGCCTCATGCCCTTCCTGGGGAGCGAAGCTTGCTTCGAACGTGGCCGCCTGGCCGGCGGCAAGTCTTAAGGGCAGCGGAGGCGCATTTACCTCAAACCCAGTGCCTGCGACCTTGATCTGCGTGATGCTGACCTTGGCCGTCCCGGTGTTCGTGACCGTCAAGAGCTGGGTCATCCTGCGTCCAGTCGTCACCTCCCCGAAATCAATGGAAGTGGGAGATAGGAGAATATGCCGGGTGATCCCTGCTCCCAAGAGTGGCAGCCGCTGAGGCGTTGGAGAGAGATTGCTGACTATGGCCAGAGTTCCAATGGCGGTCCCCGGAAGTTGCGGAGTGAATTGGACCCGGAACTTGGAACTCGCTCCCGACGGGATCTCCAGAGGAAGAGATAGTCCAGTAGTGTCGAAGTCTTTTCCCGTGATGGCTACTGCCGAAACGACCATTGGCAAGGCGCCTGAATTCGTGATCGTAACGATACTAGTTCCTTGGCTCCCCACCGTGACCTCACCAAAATTGACGGTTCCGGGAGAAATGCTCGCCCGCGGTGACATGGCACTTGAAGGGTGCGGCCTCGCGAAACCGCTGGCCAGGCCCCCGCCAGGAGAAAGCGAAAGGAGCGTCGCGCAAAGAAATCCTGAAATCGCAGTTTGGGGTCGGTGAGGTTGGTTGAACATACATTTAATCCATCAGGCTCTTAGAACTTTGAATCCACCTACGCTATTTGCCACAGCTCATATTCGGTCTTTTTCGTTCCATCGCCCTGCTGAGAATACCTTCACGTCTTCGCGATCAAACTCCTCGTGCCCCGGCCTCAGTTCACCCAGCACGCGACAGAGCTAGACGTGCGGGTCGGGTCTCATGGCTGCGACGTTTTCGACAGCTTAGCCTCCGGCGGAGGGTCTCGAACGACTCGCTTTTGATCTGCGACACGCGCCCCGCGGTGATTTTGAGCATGGAGGCAATTGAGTGCTGAGCCACGTCGTACATCAGGGCCAGAATCACTTGTCGCTGCTGATCGGGAAGCAAGCCGAGGAGCCTTTCGAGATCCACACGCGTTTCCACTCTCTTGATTTGTTCGCAGCTCAC
>JASHQD010000716.1 GCA_030037755.1 Terriglobia bacterium | reverse complement strand
GCTATCCGTGGGGCGAACCGAATACAGGTAGCTGCTCAAAAGGCGCGCGGTGGCCAAGGCGCCGGCCAGCCCGGCCGCGATGCCCAGCAGCAGCCAGCCGGCATTCTGGAAAGCGACCATCCACACAACGCTCTGCACTCGGGCGCCGAGGGCCAGGCGGATGGCGATTTCATGGGTACGTTGTCGCGCCCAATAAGACGCCACGCCATAGACACCGATTGCCGCCAACACCACTGCAATCGACGCAAACGCTCCGAGCAGCTGCAGCACAAAACGTCGCCCAGCGGCTTCCGCGGAGACCAGTTCGTCCATCGTCCTGACATCGGTGACGGGCTGGTCGGGATCGACCCGCCAAATCTCCCTCTTGGCGGCGGCTATGACCGATGTTGGCTCGGATTGCGTGCGCACAACCAGCGACATTTCGGCGGAGGGCCACTGGGTATACGGTATGAAGAGTTCGGGCTCGGGCGGTGTGTCGAGCCCCAGTTGCCGGACATCGGCAACAACCCCAACAATCTGCAGTTGCTGCCGTTTGAATTCGACGCTCGCCCCTTCAGGGGTTGTGACCGATACGGGCCAGGAGACCACAATGCTCGCACCGACCGGGTTTTGATTGGGCCAGTACTTCGCCGCCATGCTGCGGTTAACGACGCCGACCATCGGGGAGAGCGCGGAATCAGAATCCCTGATGTCTCTCCCGCTCAAGAGCGATATTCCCATCGCGCGGAAGTAATCCGCACTCGCAGCGTGGTAAGCTGCCACCCCTTGCTGCCGGCGAGTTCCCGGAATGTCGAAGCCGTTCCAAGTGGAATTTCGTGTCAGCGGTAAGTCCGTGATCGCCCCCATTGAGCCGACCGCCGGCAACGATGCAAGCCGCTGCAGCACCTCTCCAAAGAAGACCGCCTGTTGCTCTGGAGAGGAGTACTTTTTGCCGGTCAGGCTCACGTCCATCGTAAGCAGCCGGTCCGTGCGGAAGCCGACGTCCACATCCAGCAGGCGGACGAGGCTCTTCATCATCAGCCCGGCTCCAACTAGCAACACGAAGGAGAGCGAAACCTCGAGCGCGATCAGGACGCCGCGTGTCCTCCCTATCGGACCGCGCGTCATCGAACTTTGCAGGGCCCGTGCCGCCTTCCAGGCCGGCAAGAGTCCGAAGAGCGCTGTCGACAGCACCGACACGAGCGCGCTGAACGCAAGCACCGCAAGATCTAAATGGATGCCGGCGTCGTGCACCCGGACAAAAAACGACGTACGCTGGGGCACCGCCAAGGCTATCAGCGGAAGAAGCCAGTGAGCGAACACAACCCCGAGAACGCCGCCAACCGTGGCCAGAAGCAGGCTCTCGGTGAGCAACTGCCGCACGATACGCAGTTTCGTGGCACCCATCATGCTCCGGATGGAGATCTCGCGCTGACGGGTCGCGCCCCGGGCGAGCAGCAAGTTGGCAACATTCGCGCACGCGATGAGCAGCACGAAACCCACGGCGCCCAGCAGGACCCATGCGGTCTGGCGTACATCGGAGACCGCGACGTTCTCCAGTCCATCCAGATTGATTCCATGACCATGGTCGGCCTGGTACGTGCGTGCAAGTCTGGCGGCGATGCCGTTCATTTCCGTCCGCGCCCGCTGCCCAGATGCCCCTGGTGCGACGCGCCCGATCACGCGCAGGTAATTCCAGCCTCGATCCGCATTCGGGATCACAGGTATGAAAACCTCGGGAGGCAATTCACCTCCGTAGCGCTTGGGCGGAAAATAGAAGTGGGGCGGCAAGACACCCAGCACGGTGTAAGCCCGGCCACCCAGCCGGATTTCTTTGCCCACGATCGCGCGATCGCCGCTCCACCGCCTCTGCCAGAGTTCATAGCTGAGCAGCGCGACGTATGGGCCATCGCCCCGGGTGAATTCACGACCCAGTACCGGGTGAATTCCCAACAACTCAAACAGACCCGGCGTACTGAGCAGACCACGCAAACGCTCCGGCTCAGCGGTCCCGGTCAAATTGAAAGAGTCTTCGTCGAACCCGGCCATCGCCGCAAATGCACGGCTTTGTTCCCGCCAGTCCTCAAAGTTCGGATACGATGTGGCTACCGAGCCTCGCCCGGACTTTACCTCAGTCGGGAAAAACATGAACAGCTCGCTCGGTCGCAGGTATGGAAGCCCGCGTAGCAGGACCGCATCAAGCAAGCTGAACACGGCGACGTTTGCCCCGATGCCGAGGGCCAGTGTGAGCACCGCGACGCTGGTGAACGTCGGGCTCCGGCGCAGCGTCCGGACGCCATACTTCAGATCGTGCATGAAGGTCATTGCGTATTGCCCCTCACGTCAAAAACGAGAACCGCGGCGCCAGTTGCATCAGTTTCAGCACCCGGTAGACCTCGACGTTGACGCCGCGCAGAGCAATCTTGACCGCTTTCTTGTCCGCCGTGGTGGCGAGACTTTCCATCGCCCGCAGTGCGCCCGGATCGATACGGGCCACCGAAGAAAAATCCAGAATGACTTCGTCGCCGGCGTCATTCAGTTTCTCCAAGGCCACTTCGACCGCAGGGATCACGCCTTCGCCTTCGACCTCGAGCCAGACAGTATTCGCGCCCATGTGCCCACCGAATCCTTCGAACTCGCTGTAGCGGCGGTGTCCTCACCGCCGCCCTAAGAAAACCAAAGAGTCCGGCGGTGGATTCACCACCGCCCTGGAAAAACAGCAACGAGTGCGGCGGTGTCCTCACCGCCCTAAGAACACCAACGAGAGCGGCGGTGTCCTCACCGCCGCCCTAAGAAAAAGCAAAGAGTCCGACGGTGTATTCACCACCGCCCTGGAACAACAGCAACGAGTGCGGCGGTGTCCTCACCGCCGCCCTAAGAAAACCAAAGAGTCCGGCGGTGTATTCACCACCGCCCTGGAAAAAACAGCAACGAGTGCGGCGGTGAGGACACCGCCGCTACAGTCACGCCGCCGACGCTTTCCCTGCCCTGGGCGCGCCGCGGCCGCGATACGCCGACCCCAGCAGATCGGCCAGTTCGCCGAGCAGCGGCATGCGCGGATTCGTGGGCCACGAAGGATCATCGAAAGCGATCTTGGCCAGGTCCGGCACCGCGCGTTCGAATTCCTGCTGCGAAATTCCCAGGTCGGCAATCGAGCGCGGGACCTCAAGGCGGTCCAGCAATTGTTCGACTGCGCCGATGAGATTGTTGACCTTCTCCGCCACGGTGCTGCCGCCCAGTCCGAGCAAATCGGCCATCATGGCGTACTTCTTGTGTGCCGTGTAGGCGCGCTGGTGCGGCGACGGCATGAACTTGGTGGGCACGGCGGCGTTATAGGCGATCACGTGCGGCAGCATGAGCGCGTTGGCGCGTCCGTGAGCCACCCCGAAGCGAGCGCCGAAGGCGTGCGCCAGCGCATGATTCACGCCCACCGATGCGTTCGAGAACGCCAGCGCCGCAATACAGGCGGCGTTGTGCATCATGGTGCGCGCTTCCTCGTCGTTCGGATGTTCGTAAGCGATGGGCAGATACTTGAACACCAGGCGGATCGCTTGCATGGCGTTCGCGTCGGTGTAGGGTGAGGCATAGACCGAGACGCCGGCTTCCAGCGCGTGCGTCAGGCAATCGATGCCGGTGTCGGCCGTCAGGTTTTTGGGCATTGACATCACAAACTGCGGATCGACGATGGCCACGTCGGGGCTCAGCGAATAATCCGCCAGCGTGATCTTGCGCCCGCGCTCTTTATCGAGCAGAACTGCGAACGGGCTGACTTCGCTTCCCGTCCCGCTGGTGGTGGCGATGGCGATCAGGCGCAGCCGGTTCGTCTTTTCGGTCGGATACTGGAACACGCGCTTGCGGATATCGAGAAAGGGCGCCCCCAGCTCGTCGAGATCCGCCTGCGGCGACTCGTATTTCAGCTTCATGATCTTGGCCGCATCGATAACGGACCCGCCGCCCAGCGCGATAATCTGGTCGGACTTGTAGAAATTCAGCGCCTCGAGGCCTTGTGTAATCACCTTCAGCTCGGGCTCCGCCTCGGGAATTACGGTGACGTGGACCACGGTCTCGGGAGGCAAGTTCCGCCGGACGATGTCCACGTGCCCGATCTGCTCGAGAACCGGATTGGTAACGATCACGGTCGAGCGCGAGGGAAACTGGCGCAGGTTCTGCACGGCGTTCATGTTGAAGTAAATCTGGTTCGGGACCCGGAACCACATAGGCGCTTGCGTCCTCCTCGCCACGCGCTTGACGTTCAGGTAGTG
>JASHQD010000715.1 GCA_030037755.1 Terriglobia bacterium | reverse complement strand
CTTGAGGCGTTCAAGAAGAAGGACCCAGCCGCGTTCCAGGCGCGCGCTTCCGGCGAGTCACAGTTGCTGCTCGTGGGTATGGACGGCGATGCCGAAGTGCAGGTCTCGAGACGCTCGTTTCCGTACCAGCCAGGGCCAGGGCGGCTGGCGGAGCGTGACGACAGCAACGGGGCCGCGGACCACATTGGCGTGGCGCTCATCGGCGACACGACAGCGATTGATGTGGATCTGGTGCGCCTCCAGAAAACGAACGGGTGGGAGGGCATGGGCAACGTTGACGATCTCGAGAAACTGGCGCGAAGCTTTATCGCGCTGGAGGTGCTCGCCAGGCCAATGCAGGTGGGACCGCCGATTTCCATGGTCCTGGTCAACGCGAGCGGCATTCACTGGGTGGAGCCCGGCGCCTGTAAAGAGTGAAGCTTGCGGGTTACTGGATTGTGGAGGCCCGCAGAATGTGGCCACCCCGTTCGGGAACCGGACCCGCGCGGTCCGGGAAGTATCGCGCGCGGATTTGCGGCGGGCCCAGGTCTTCAATTTCGGTGAAACCAAGTTCGTTAAGCCTTGCGCGAAGTGCGGCGGGCTCAAAATGGCACAGCCACTTCTCGCCCAGACTCTCCACGCGCGCAGCGCGGATTTCGTGGTGAACGCGCGCTTCCGGGGACAGCGATTCGGGCGGATCGCTGTAATCGAATACCACATGCGCGCCGCCGGCAATCCTCGCAATGAAGCCGAGCGTCAGCCAAACCGCTTCCTCGGTCAGGTACGGAACAACGCCCAACCAGGTGAAAAACGTTTGCTGCGCAGGATCGAAGCCGGCCGTTGCGAGGCTCTCATCCAAAGTCTCGCGCTCAAAATCAATCGGAGCAAAAGACAGGTTGGAGGGAATCGCGATTCCCGCGGCCGCGAGCCGTTCGCGCTTCCAGGCTTGCGTGGCCGGGTGGTCGACTTCGAAAATGCGCAGGCCGTCTCGACACTCCGAGCCACCTGTGGCAAGGCCAACATGCCGATACGCGTATGTGTCGAGGCCCGCGCCAAGCACCACCAGTTGGCGTAGACCGCGCTCGCTTGCTTCGGCCACGGCATCTTCCGTAAAGCGAGTCCTGACCGCGATGAACAGGCGCATCGGCCGCCGCGCGGGATGCCGCTGCGCGTCGAGAGCCACGGTCTCCGCGCTCTCACCGAGGATGCGGATCGCGAGCGGATCGCGGAAGATCAGGCCGCCCTCGATTACCTGATGCGCGGCGCGGTGAGCGGCGGCGGCCAGTGCGGTCCGGCTCGATTGGCGCGCTTCCATGAGGACGCTCCGACGCCATTGTAATCCGGCGCCCGCGCGCCCGAGGACAGAATCCCTGCTCCGGCCGAGAAATGACCGCCTTTGACTGAGCGGGTAAGACGCGGACCGGCCGGCGCGGAACGGGCTCGGATAGGGCGCCGAGCCGTCGCGCCAGCCGGTGCGCACTGCATCGTCAACGAGATCGTAAATTACGGAGTCCGCAAGAAGCCGTGATAGACGCCGCTTGCGTCAATGTCGTATCCGTCGATGGCGCCGGCGCCGTCGTTCGTCAGTGGGACGGTGCCTTGACCGCTCGCCGTGCCCGCACCCGGCGCGTCGAAGGTTGTGATAGTGCCATTCTTCGCGCGCAGGAAGCCGTGATTCACTCCGTTGTTGTCGATATATTGTCCCGTGATCGCACCGGAGGCGTTGATCCCCTCGGGCATTGTACCCTGGCCGGAACCGGTGCCTGCGCCGGAGACGTCGAAGGTGGCGATGTTGCTGTCCGTCGCGCGAATATAGCCATGGCTGACGCCCGTTGAATCAATGTAGGGGCCCATGGTCACGCCGCGCGGGTTCAGGCCGGAGTTGTTGGTCCCTTGCATGATGCCCGTGCCGCCGCCGGCCACATCGAAGGTGGTGAACGTACCGCTAGCCGCAAGCAGGAATCCATGAAGCGCGGTGTTCGAGTCCGCATAGACGCCCGATATTTCGCCCGTCTGGTTCAGGCCGATGATGGAGGCCGGAAGAGTACCCTGGCCGGAACCGGTACCGGCGCCGGGCGCGTTGAAGCTGCTGATGGTGCCGTTTGAGGCGCGCACGAACCCGTGATAAGTACCGTTGCTGTCGACGTAGTATCCGGCGATCGTGCCGGGCGCGTTGAGGTCTACGGCAAAGGTGCCTTGCCCCGAACCGGTGCCGGCGCCGGAAGCGTCAAAGCTGGTCAGGGTGCCGCTGGCCGAGCGCAGAAAGCCGTGAGCTACGCTATTCGCGTCCATGTAGAATCCGGCGATCGCTCCCGAGTTCGAGAGGCTGAACGCCATCGTTCCCTGGCCGGAACCGGTGCCGGCGCCCGTCGCGTCAATCGTAGTGAAAGTGCCGTCGGTAGCGCGCAGGAATCCGTGCGCCACGTCGCTCGCGTCGATGTAGTATCCGCAGATCGCGCCGGACGCATTGATGCCCTCCGCCCACGTGCCCTGGCCCGAGTCCACGCCGGCGCCCGGCGCGTCGAAAGTCGCAATGGTTTGAGCTTGCGCCAAACCACAGCAGAGAAGTATTACACCCGCCAATGTCCAAGCCTGCTTTCGATTCATCGCTCCTCCTTAGCTGAAATGAATTTGAGTTGAAGCAACGTGATCGGCTCATGAACGCGGCCGGGCAGAAGGGTGCGATTGCGGGTCGCCAGTGCCGGCGCGGTCATCAGGCCGAGGTTTGAATTCGGGACGTATCGCCGACACGTCTCGCCCCCGGCGCGCCCGGGTGCATCCACCTTGCCAAGGAGGTCGCGGAGGCAAGCGGAATCACGAGTAAGTTACGAAATGAGAAGGCTGCGGTTCGACCTTACAACGCGGAGCAACAGACGTACGGGGCCACGAATGCACGAGGGCTGAGATGCCGGTAACGAGCGCGATCCGCGATGATCAGAATCCATATTTTGGGCAAAGGATCTCTTGAAATCTGTAGAACGCGGAAATAAGCGAGGGAGAACGCGGACCGGAGCGCGTGCTGCGTGTCAAACACCAGGGCCCGCAGAGTTCGAAGACGAAAGGCCGGATTTCCTCACCTGAAGTTGTAGACCGGGCTGCGAATTCCGCATCCTCGTCCCTATGGCGTGGCAGTGGCCTCGGCGAGGAAGTACAATGGCACGATGACTTCGCCGTCTATTCGCGGAATAGCCCGCGCCTACTTGATGTCGATTGCCTTCTGGTTCGGGTTCGCGTTGCTGATGGCCTTGCAGTACATCCCTCCCGATCCCAGAAATTTCTGGCCTTCGCTGGGGAGCATGATGATCCGGGTGGTGATCGAGGCTCCGGCATTGGCGCTTTGGAGTCCGCCGATTTTTTATCTCGTGGGAAAGTACCTGGGCGCCCGCGAGAGTCGCTTTCGATATGTGCTGCTCTGGAGTCTTGGGGTGCTGCCCTTTCTGGTGCTTCAAAGCAGCATACTCTGGGCGGTGCTGCCCGTCCCCGGCGGCCACTCGCTTCATACCTGGGTGGATTTGATTCGCGGCGACTTCGCGGACCAGGTCTTTATCTACATCTCGGTGGTGGTGGCGGCGCACGGCTACCACTATCTGAAGCGTTTGCGCCGGGAAGAGCGCGAGCTCTATGAGTACCAGCAGGCGCTTGCTGCCAGCGAGCTGCAGGCGCTCAAAATGCAGCTCCAACCGCATTTTCTCTTCAACACACTGCATGGAATCTCGACGCTGGTCGATAGCGATCCTCGAAGCGCCCGGGCCATGATCGTTAAGCTCTCCAACCTGCTACGGGCCGCGCTCGATCGGGACGGCTCGGACCTGATCCCCCTCCAGGACGAACTGAAATTTGCCCGGGAATACCTCGATCTCGAAAAGATGCGCTTCGGGGAGCGGCTCAAGATCGACTGGCAGGTGGCTCCGGAGACGCACCGGTCAATGGTCCCGCCAATGATCCTTCAGCCGTTGCTGGAGAATGCGATCCGGCACGGCGTCGCCTCGACGCGCGAAGGAGGATGGATCGAGATCACGGCCGGCGCCCTCAATGGAACTCTCACCATCCGCTTGCGCAACAGCGTGGGCGATAAGACTCCGAACGGAGCGGGCGTGGGGCTGCGCAACGCCGAAGCGCGTCTTAAGTACCTGTATGCGGGCGATGCCAGTCTCCGTCTTGCAGTCGCCCAGGACCACATCGCCACCGTTATTCTGACCCTGCCGATGCTCAGTTCCCAGCCCGCCGTCAGGCAGGAGCGCCAGCTTCACATTAGAGGAGAGCGCGAGGATCACTATGCGAGTTCTTATCGTGGATGACGAGCCCCTGGCCCGGGCTGCGTTGGCGAAGATTCTGACCGCCAATCCGGGGGTTGAGCATTTTGACTCCGCGAATGATGCGATCGAGGCGCAGGAACGTCTGTCGACGGAAAACTACGACGTAATGCTCCTCGACATCAGCATGCCGGAACTTTCGGGTCTGGACTTGGTGGGGCGCCTGCGGCACCATGAACGGCCGTTACCGTCGGTGGTCTTCGTGACCGCACACGCCCAGTACGCCGTGGCCGCTTTCGAAACGCATGCTGTGGACTACGTCCTGAAGCCGTTTTCGGGCGAGCGGGTGAACGAGGCCCTGGAGTTTGCGCGCCGAAGAACGGCGGGCGAGCGTGCGGCGCGACTGGTCGAGTTGATGCCAAACCTGCAGGCGTTGACGCAGCAGCACTCCGCCAAGATCGGAATCAAAAGCGATGGGAGGCTTCTCTTCATCGATCCTCGCGACGTGGTGGTGGTCGAGGCTGAGGGCAATTACGTTCTGCTGCAGCGGGAGAAGGGTTCTCACCTGCTGCGGGAATCGATTTCCGTGATTGCCGAGAAGCTCAAGTCTTACGGATTCGTTCGAATTCACCGCTCCGTGCTGGTGAATGCCGCGTTCGTGCAGGAGATCCGCCCTTGCGCCACGGGAGAGTATCAGCTTCGCGTCAGGGATGGGAGAGAATAC
>JASHQD010000714.1 GCA_030037755.1 Terriglobia bacterium | reverse complement strand
ACGAGTCTATCCAAGCAAATAGTAGGCTACATAGCGATACGCATATTGCTTGAGAGCTGCGTATCGCCTTGGGCGCGGACCTCGAGCACGATAGCCGAAAGATAGTCCACTGCTAGCAAAAAGCACTCCGAAAGATACCCCTCGATTCCCCGGAAGATAAGTGGACGAGTTCCCGCCGCCAGCCGTACATTGGTCTTCCTTTGGGCAACGCTCTTTGAGCCACGAACCGATGCCAAAGCACGTTACTGTTGCGGCTTCCCACCTACCTAAGACCGGACCCCAATCTAGAGAGCGCATTACATCTCCAGGTTATATCGAGGCGGGTCACAGACTACGCCGGGTCCAAGTGGGAAGAGCCGAGGCTTTCAGGTAGGGGTTCGGGCCGAGGTTCAGGAAGTAACGATGATAGGCGGGAGATGAAACGATGAAAAACCCGGTCAACAACAGCAAGAGATTCGTTGTGGTGCTCGTGACTGTGGCGACGATTGTGGTCGCGACAAGGCTCCTCGAATCGAGCCGAAGTCGAGGTCAGTCTGCAGCCAATCCGCCGCAACAAGCTGACGTCCAGTCCGGCACATCGCCGTCCCAACCGAGTCTTGACCTGTCACCCAGCCAACTACAGACGATTAAAGTCGAGCCGGCCGGGAGCTACCTGTTTCCGGTCGAAAAGGAGGCTGTCGGGAGTATTGACTATGACGAAGACCTCTCGGTGCAGGTCTTTCCGGCTTATCAGGGGACGATCATTCAGGCCCTGGCGGATCTCGGCACTGACGTCACGAAGGACCAGCCACTTTACACGATTAAGAGTCCCGACCTCATCCAGGCTGAATCAACGCTGATTGGCGAGGCCGCGACCTTCGACCTGACCAACAAGGAGTTGATGCGGGTTCAAGGCCTGGGCGGTATTGCGGAGCGCGAGAAGGAACAGGCTGTCTCGGACCAGGAGACGGCTGAGGGCGCCCTCAAAGCCGCGCGCGATGCCGTCCGCGTCTTCGGCAAGACCGATGCCGAAATCGATCAGATGATTTCTTCGCGCCGGATCGACCCTGCCCTGGTGGTCCGCAGCCCGATCACGGGCAAAATTACCGCCAAGAACGCCCAGCCGGGATTTCTGGTACAGCCGGGGAACCTGCCGGCGCCGTATCAGGTCGCTGATCTTTCCAGCAAGTGGATGCTGGCGAACGCGTTGGAAAGCGAAATTCCCCTGTATCACCTGGGCGAGCCGGTTCAGGTGCGCGTGATCTCCTATCCCGACCGTGTGTTCCGCGGCAGAGTCTCGAAAATCTACGAAACAGTCGATAGCGACACGCATCGGGTAACGATTCGCTCTGAAATCGAGGACCCGCACAATGAGCTGCACCCCGGCATGCTCGCCAATTTCGTCATTCGGGTTCATGACCCCGTTGAGTCGATCGCGCTGCCTGCGAACGGGGTGGTCCGGGAATCCGACGGCACCATGACAGCCTGGGTCACCACCGATCGTCGCCACTTTGTCCAGCGAGTCGTGAAGATCGGCCTGCGCAGAGATGACCAGGTCCAGATCCTTGACGGAATAAAACCCGGGGAACTGACGGTGACTGACGGCGCCGTATTTCTAAGCAACATGCTGGGGGCGCCACCGAGCGACTGACGCGGAAATTTGAAATTCGAAATTCGAAAGGCGAAATTCGAAAAGCGAAATAGGAAAGGCGAAATTCGAAGCTCGGAACTCGAAGCGCGGAGGCCAAAACTCGACAGCAAGCGTCGATGGTGATCAGCCGGCAATCTTGAATTCGTAATTTGCCGACTCCAATTTCGATCTTCGCGCTTCGAATTTCGAGTTTCGCTTTTCGACCGCCAAGAAGACGACTATGTTCAAATCTCTTATCGCATTCTGCCTTAGCCGCCGCGCCATCGTTGTGCTTGGCCTCGTGTTGTTTGCCGGCGCCGGATTCATTGCGTTCAAGCGGCTCAATATTGAGGCCTATCCGAACCCCACGCCGGTAATCCTCGAGATTACCGCGCAAGCGCCGGGGCTGTCCGCCGAGGAAATCGAGCGCTACTACACGCTTCCAACGGAGATCGGCCTCTACACAACACCGGGAATTGATGTCATCCGCTCGACGTCGTTCTATGGCCTGTCATTCGTGCGCGTGACCTTCAAATACGGCGTGGACTACAACTTCGCTTACGCGCAGGCATCGGTCGCGATCCAGCAAAACGTCAACCTGCCGGGTAACCTGGTGCCGACAATCCAGGCGAATAGCTCCACGGGAGAAATCTATCGCTACCAGGTCGTCGGTCCGCCTCACTTCGGCATCACCAACTTGCGAACGGTGCAGGACTGGATCGTGGCGCGCCGCATGCTGACAATCCCGGGCATCGCCCAGGTCAACAGTTGGGGAGGTCCCACTAAGGAATTCCAGGTCGCCGTCGACCCTCACAAGCTGGAGGCGTACAACATCACGGTGCCCCAGGTGCTGCAGGCGCTGGGCAACGCCAATCTGAACGTCGGCGGGCGCGAAATTCGTATCGGCCAGCAGTCGATTAATATCCGCGGGGTTGGGCTGATCAACGACGGCGGCAACGACGACTTGCGGCAGGGTTACAAAGTCGACGACATCGAGAACGTAGTCCTGGCTCAGACCAACGGCGTCCCGGTACTGGTTCGTGACGTAGGCCAGGTGTCCGTCGGATATCGCCCAAGGCTCGGGATTCTGGGCAAGGACGACCATGACGACGTAGTGGGGTCGATCGTGGTGATGCGGCGTACGGAAAAGACCGCCGACATGATTCCGAAGGTTAAACAGGCTATCGACAAGCTGAATCACGACGGCAGCCTGCCGCCGGGCGTCAAAGTGGTCCCGTATTACGACCGTTCGTCGTTGATTGCGATCACCACGCAAACCGTGCTGCACAACCTGATCTTCGGGTGCCTGCTGGTGTTCCTGATCCAATGGATTTTCCTGGGCGACCTGCGCAGCGCCACGATCGTTGGGATCAACATCCCGTTCGCGCTCTTCTTCGCAACCATCTTGCTGGTGATCCGCGGCGAAAGCGCGAACCTGCTGTCGGTGGGCGCGGTCGATTTCGGCATCATCGTCGATTCGGCCGTAATCCTGGTCGAAAACGTCTTCCGGAACTTCCAGCGCGATCCCTTCGAGAGGCAAGGCCTGCTCCAGCGGCTCGCCGGTGGAGCCTGGGGGCCCGATCCGACAAAGCCAACCGAGGATACAGCGGCCGTTCACAGCTGGACGGATCGCCTGCGCCTGATTCTGATCAGCGCGCTGCAGGTCGATAAGGCCGTTTTGTTCTCGGCTCTCATCACGGTCGCCGGGTTCGTGCCCCTTTTCACCATGCAGGGAGTCGAGGGCCAGATCTTCGGCCCCATGGCACGCACTTATGGATACGCCCTGGCCGGAGCGCTGATCGCGACGTTTACAATTACGCCGGTGGTGGCTTCGTTCCTGCTTCCGGCGCGCGTGAAGGAGGCTGAAACCTTCGTCGTGCGCGCTCTGCACCGGATCTACAATCCGGTGCTGCGTTTCTCACTGAAAAACCGCCTGTTCGTGGTGGGACTGGAGCTGACCCTTTCTCTCTGCACCTTTTTCCTGATCGCGCCGCGACTGGGCAGCGAGTTCCTTCCGCACCTGGAGGAAGGCAACTTCTGGATTCGCGCTTCCATGCCGATCACGCTCTCGCTGCAAGATGGCGAGGCCGCCACGCGAAAAATGCGCGAGATTCTGCTGCGTCATCCCGAGGTCATCACCGTGGTCTCCCAGCATGGCCGGCCGGACGACGGCAGCGACGCCTCCCCGTTCTCCAATGTCGAACTCTTCGCGCCGCTCAAGCCCTTCGACGAATGGCCCAAGGGCGTGACCAAGGACAAATTGACCAATGAAATCCAGGACGAGTTCCACAACGAGTTGCCCGGCGTGGTCTTCAATTTCTCGCAGTACATCGAAGACAACATCGAGGAAGGGATCTCGGGCGTCAAGGGCGTAAATTCGGTCAAGATCGTCGGTCCCAACCTCCAGACTTTGACGCAGCTTGCCGAGCAGGTGCGTGACCAGATGAGCCAGGTACGGGGCGTCACCGATCTCGGCGTCTTCCCCGTTCTCGGACAACCCAACTTGAACATCAAGGTGGACCGCCAGAAGTGCGCGCGCTACGGCCTCAATTCGGGTGACGTGAACACGGTCATTCAGGCGGCGATGGGCGGTGCGGTCGCGAGCGAGGTCCTGGAGGGCGACCGCCAGTTCGATCTTGTGCTGCGCTACACGCCGGAATATCGCGACAGCATCGACAAAGTCCGCAACATCAAGGTCGCGTATCAGACGGCGAGCGGCGCCAACGCCTATATTCCGCTGAACGAACTCGCGGACATCTCGCTCGATACGGGTGCCGCATGGATTTATCACGAGAGCGTGCAGCGCTTTATTCCGGTCAAGTTCAGCGTTCGCGGACGCGATCTGGGCGGCACGGTTTCGGAAGCCCAGAAGCGCATCGCCGACAACATCAAGCTGCCACCGGGATACCACCTCGTCTGGGCCGGTGAATTCGGCGACCTGCAGGAAGCGAAGAAACGGCTGTGGGTGATTGTGCCGATCAGCTTCGTGCTGATTGCAGGCGGACTGTACAGCCTGTTCAACAATGTGCGTGATTGCCTGCTGGCTCTGGCCGGCATTCCGGACGCGATCGTGGGCGGCATCCTGGCCCTTTATATCTCAGGACTTCACTTCAGCATCTCGGCCGCTATCGGCTTTGTGTCGCTGTTCGGCGTCTCGGTGATGGACGGCATCCTGATGATCACGTTCTATAACCAGGAACGCGCGCGCGGGCTGGCGCCCATGGACGCGATGTTCCGTGCTGCTACCACCCGTATGCGTCCGCTGCTGATGACCGCGCTTTCGGCATGCATCGGCCTGTTTCCCGCGGCCATATCCACAGGAATCGGCAGCCAGGTGCAGCGGCCGCTGGCCACGGTCATCGTGGGCGGCATGCTTGTGGGACCTGTCATGCTGCTCGTCGCCGTTCCTGCGCTGCGCATGATCTTCCTGGGCCGCGACAAGGATGCGGGAGAGCCGACATCGGAGGTGCAGCCCGCATGAGGTTCGCCAGTGGCGTTCTCCTCGCGATGGGCCTGACGGTGTTGGCGGCCGCGCCTGGTTACGGAGTGGCCGCATATTCGGAAACGTCTGTTCAGCGTTCCGCGAATCATGGCGACTATCGAAATCACGGCCCGGCGTCTGAGACGAACCACCTTACGCGCAGTGCGACCCTGCCGATGCCAAAAGCCCCGAAAGTGCTTCCCAAGGGCAGGCAATCCCAGGCGCTCAGGGACGGCGCCGGCATTCGCGAGTCGCAGCCGGCGAGATCGGTAGCCGTTCCCAGGCCCGGACTGGTCCGGAACTCGCGATCGGACGCGTTCAATTCTGTCCGCGCGCGAACCATCGCCATGCCCGCCGTGCCGCTGCTCCGGGATGTCCCGCACCGCGGCGCCAACGCGGCCGTCATTGGATCCACACACTCGCGCACCAGTACTGGATCTCTCGACGGAGCCTCAATCAAGCGCAGGCCCTGAAGGAAATCATCTATGCTTCGCATTCTCAAGCCGGCACTCGTATTCTGCTTCATGGCCTCCGCCTTGCTGCTCACCATGAGCTGTGTGGTCGGGCCTAATTACAAGAAACCTGCCGCTCCGAACGTTACCGGCTACACGCCGGCGCCCGTCACGAACACAAGCAGCACTCCCAACGTCACTGGAGGGGAGGCGCAGCACTTCGTGGACGGACAGGACATCCCGGGAGAGTGGTGGTCGCTGTTTCACTCGCAGCCGCTCGACGACCTGGTCGCGCGCGCGCTCAAAGCCAATCCCGACCTCAAAGGGGCGCAGGCAGCCCTGATCGTGGCACGCGAGAACGTATTGGCACAGCGTGGATACTACTATCCCAACGTTACCGCCGGGTTTGCGGCCACTCGCGGACAATCGGCCGAGGACCTCTCGCCTGTCTTGAACGCCAACATCCAGAATTACAGCCTCTACACACCCCAGGTGAGCGTCTCGTTCGTGCCTGACGTCTTCGGCCTGAACCGCAGAACCGTAGAATCGCTGCAAGCTCAGAAAGAGCAGGCGCGCTTTGCCCTGGCCGCGACCCACATCACGCTGAGCTCGAACGTCGCCGAAGCGGCCATCCAGGAAGCTTCCTTGCGCGGACAGATCGATGCAACCCACGAGCTCATCAACATCAACACCGACGAGCTGAAGATCCTGCGCGACCAATATGGACGCGGGTACGCGAGCGAACTCGACGTGGCCGCGCAGGAATCGCAGCTCGCGCAGGTCGTGGCCACCATGCCGCCGTTGCTGAAGCAACTGGCCCAGGAACGCGACCTGATTTCGGTGCTGGCGGGCGGATTTCCCAGCCAGGATTTCGCAGATAAGTTCGAACTCTCGAACTTGCAACTGCCTCAGGAGCTGCCGGTGAGCCTCCCGTCCAAGTTGGTGGAGCAGCGCCCGGATGTTCTCCAGGCCGAAGAGAACCTCCACTTTGCCAGCGCCCAGATCGGCGTTGCCGTTGCCAACCGCCTTCCCACGATCAACCTGACTGCCGATGCCGGCAGCTCCCCGACGGACATCAGCAAGATGTTCTCCCAAGGCAACGGTTTCTGGGATTTGGCTGCCGGCATTACGCAGCCGGTCTTCAACGCTGGAATCCTGCGGCATCGGCAGCGCGCCGCCGAAGCCGCTTATACCCAAGCCGCCGAGCAGTACCGGAGCACCGTCCTGACAGCTTTTCAGAACGTCGCTGACACCTTGCATGCGCTCGACCAGGATGCCGATGCGTTGAAAGCTGCAGCGGCCGCTAAAGACGCCGCCGGCGTCACCCTGGAGCTGTCGAAGAAGCAGTATGGTTCCGGCTATCTCAGCTATCTGGCTCTGTTGAGCGCGGAACAGGCGTATCAGCAGGCTTTGATCAACCTGGTCCAGGCGCAGGCCAACCGTTACGCGGACACTGCGGCTTTATTTCAGGCGCTGGGCGGTGGATGGTGGAACCGTCCGGACGTGCCGAAGACTTGATGAGTGCTCATGCCGCTTTGCGGCACCCACAAACCTATGAAAAGTCCCATGGGAGTCGACAGTCAACAGTCAACAGTCGACAGTAAAGATCGAGATTCTTCGAAGACTTACTCCGAACTAAAAACGCGTCTCGAGTTGGTCAGTTCGGAGTTGTTCAGTCCGGAGTGAGCCTTGGAAGGTATCAGGCCTCTAGCTGTTGACCCAGCGCGCCAATCCGGCCGTGGCCGGCGACATCAAGTGGAATCTCACCAGGTTCCTGGTGGATCGCAACGGCCAGGTGGTCGAGCGCTTCGAAGCGACGGTGAAACCGGATTCACCTGAGATCGTGGGCGCAGTCGAAAAGCTTCTCAAGCAATGAGGGAGGCCGTCAGCCATCAGCTATCAGACTTGAGCTATCCGCTATTCATCTTCCCTTGCACGCCATCGTCGGGGCCACGATGCCGCCGTTTTTATCCAACTGAAATGTGAAGGTGCATGTTGTCAAAGGCGCGGGCAGTTCGCGTGTCAGCGTAAGCGATGTGTCCCGATAGCGGCACGACAAGAACAGCGGCATCGTCCGATAGTCCTTCAGATTCCAGGTTTGAACGAGTTTGTTGCCGCTGTGCTGCTCAGAATCGGGCGCGAGATCGTAATCCTGCTTGCTGTCGCGGTTGAACACGGAGATGCGCTCGAACGGATGTTGCGCGCCCGCCGCTTGCGAGTTCCAGCCTTCCACGTTGGCCGACTCCGTCACGCTGATGGAACTCGGACAGACCAGCGACTGCGCACCGGCTTCGCTCGGCGGCCAGGCCCCATAGGCCGGGGCCGCGAGCGCCAGCGCCAGGGTCAGACGCGAGCTGCATCGATTCGATCGCATAAAAGGCGCCTCCATCATCCGCTACAGTCTGCAGGGGAAGGGCTCTACCGCCGCGCCAGAGTCGGGTTCCCAGGACAAGGGCTGATAATTCCGCGGAAATTATCGCGATATCCTGTGAAAGACCTCGTGGCCGAAGTGCTGGGGGCGAAATTTGCATCACCCAGGTAGCGGGCCGTAATCAGCTGTCGTCCCAGACGCGGAACGACAGCGGGATAGAGCCCGGCCGATTGTCGAACCTGATTGAGCAGAACGTCCACGTCGCCAACGTTGTAGTTCGCGACGGCGATGTCGGACCTTCCGTCGCGGTTCAGGTCGGCAACGGCAGGCAACGTCGGACCCATGCCGACATGGTACGGAATGGCGCTTAAGAAAGTACCGTCGCCGTTGCCAGGCAGGACATCGATGACGGGGTAGCCGTAATTCGAGACCACCAGATCCAATTTGCCGTCTTCGTTGAAATCACCTACTGCCAGGCCCAAGTAGTTAGGTCCCGAAAGAAGAGTGTATGCCGGCTGAAAGGTTCCGTCGCCGTTACCGCGCATGACGTCGACCGACCTCTCATCATACTCGCAGCACTGGGCGAATGCGGTTACCAGATCGAGGTCCCCTTTGCCCCGGAGGTCGGCAAGGATCATATTCCCCGGCTCATACTGAGCGGCATAGGTCGCGCCCCGGCGGAGGGTGCCGTCTCGATGACCCAGAAACACGGTGACATCGTGAGGAGCAGCGGCGACCACGACATCAGCATAGCCGTCGCGGTTCACGTCACCAACGGCGAGCGATAAGGGAGACTTAACCGGATATGAGACGGCTGGACGGAAAGTGCCATCGCCGTTGCCCAGAAGCAGGTCGATGGTGTCCTTGTTGGTTGCGACCAGGTCCAGAATTCCGTCGCCGTTAAAATCAGCGGCTGCGAGGAGCCCGCTCCCACTGTCGAAAGAGCCGTGGGCGACGAAGCTCCCGTCTCCATTCCCGAAGAACACCCGAATTCCGCCTCCGGCCAGTACCGCGAGGTCAATCCTGCCGTCAGCATTGAAATCACCCAGAGCTACTCTGTCCCACCAGTCAACCGGACTGCTGGTGACGCGGGCCGGCGATCGGAAGGTGCCGTCACCGTTCCCGAGCTCAACGGCTACGCCGCTGTGGTCAGTCACAATCAGGTCCGGGATTCCGTCTCCGTTTAGATCCGCGAGCGCAGTCATCGTTGGCTGAACGAAACCCTCAAGGCGCTGCGCCGCTACGAAGCTTTGAACCGCGGATGACGTGTCGAAGTTTACCCGGCCGCCAAGGAATCCACCTGCGGCGTCCACAAAGTCAACATCGCCCGTGGGAGTAGCAGGTCCCGCGCCGGCAACCGTGCCGATAAAGGTACAGAAGCCAGGGATGCCGTCGTTTCCCTTCTTGTCATAGGTGAACGCTATGGTGGTGGAATACTTTCCCGTGACCGTGGCAACCACAGCCGCAGATGTGCTTGCCGAACCCGCCTTCGCATACCTCGCCGTCAGACGATTCGCTCCCAGGGTGGTGAGGAATGTCTTCAACGTCGCGGTGCCTGGCGTGAAGCCCCCGGACGGGTTGGCAACTACTCGCACCGTTCCGAGCACCGTCGCCCCATCATAGAACGTGATGCTGCCGTCCGTCACAGGGGCGCCGTTCCGGTCTCGCACGGAGGCCACGAGTGTGATATCGCTCCCGAGATCCACCATTGTGGGAGTGACCACCAGGCTGGTGATGGCCAGAGCCTGGCGTGATGGATTACCGTGGTACTGACCCCAGCCGATATCGGCGACGAAACTCGATGCAGCCTGATTAATTCGTCGCAGGAGTGAGGCCCACTGGTTCGTTTCGG
>JASHQD010000713.1 GCA_030037755.1 Terriglobia bacterium | reverse complement strand
GTTTCTGGCCGCCGCCATGGTTGGAACCCTGGCGGCGCTCGGCGACGCCTCCTTCCAGCGATTTTTTCTCGGCCCCGAGATGAGCGACACCATCGAGCGGCACAAGATGTGGACCGAATCGATCCTGACCATCAAGCCGCTGGCCTCGAGCGCCATCATGACCAACAATCTCGCGGTCTCGTTCACGACCTTCGCCCTCGGAATCACTGCGGGTCTCGGAACGGCGTACATGATGGCCGTGAACGGCCTGCTGATCGGCGTGATCAGCGCGGCGTGCTGGCAGGCCGGCATGGGCCTCAAGCTGGCCAGTTTTGTAGCCCCGCACGGCGTGCTCGAACTCCCGTCGATTTTCATCGCGGCGGGCGCCGGACTCCTGCTGGCGCGCGGGCTGCTGTTTCCCGGGCCGCTCCCAAGGCGCGAAGCCCTGGCGCTGTACGGCGGGCTGGGCGTGCGCCTCGCGCTCGGCATCATCCCGCTGCTGGTGATCGCCGGAATCATCGAAGCCTTCGTATCTCCCACCAATTTGCCCGTCGCGGCCAAGTTCATCTTCGGAACGGCGCTCTTCGGATTGCTCGCGCTCTATCTTGGCCGCACCGGGCGCTCTCTGCGTCATTCGTCATGCCGCTTGCGCGAGAATGACGAATGACGCAGATCAGCCGTCAAACCACGCCCGTGCCGCTCACAGAGCGCCGCCACAACGATCAATAAAGGCCGGCGCTCATACAGCGCTGCTACAGCAGGCTACGCTCCTTGATCTCCAGGTACTGATTCACCAGCGCCGACGGCAACTGTTCGGGCTCGAGCTCGAGTGCCAGCGCCCCCTGCCGGCGCAATCGCGCGAGCAGGGCCTCCCGGCGTTGCAGCATCTCCTGGGCTGCGACGTATCGATACGCCTCCTGAACGGAGCCGGGCCGCCGCGCGGCAAGCGTGCGCAGCTCCGGCTGGGTGATGGCGATGAACAGCACGAGGTGCCGCGGAAGCAGGCGCGACGCGGACTCGATCACCTCGGGCGTGGCCGCGGTTTCCGCGAGTTCCGTGAGCCAGACCACGAGGCTCCGCCGGCGTTGCGTGGAGAGCAGGTAACTCGCGGCGCGGCCGTGGTCGGCCTCGACCAGCTCTCCGTGCACCTGGGCCATGCTCTCGACCAGCGCCCGCAGATGCGGCGTGCCACGGCTCGCAGGCAGCCGGGCTTGAATGGCGTGCGCATAGGCCAGTAGGCCTACAGCATCGCCGGAGTACAACGCGACGCGCGCCAGACCGAGCGCCGCGTTGACGGCGTGATCGAGCTTATTGAGCACCACGCCGCGTTCGGAATCGCCCGGCGCGCCGGGCCGGATTTTGGCGAGCAGCAGCCGGCCGGCGTCAAGGACGATAAACACCGTCTGGCTGCGCTCCACTTGATACGTCCGCGTGATGGGCTTCCCCCGACGCGCCGTCGCGGTCCAGCAGATGTCGCGCGGCTCGTCGCCGGGGCGGTAATCGCGCAGGCTTTCGAACTCGCGCCCGGCTCCAATCTTGCGCTTCAGGCGTTTCTCGAGCTCGATCTGGCGGCTCCGGATGAGATAGAGCGTGGACTGTTCCGATTCCCTCAATCCGGGGTAAACGCGCACTTGCTGCTTCAGATTCGCAAACGCCCAGCGCTCGGCGAATCGGAGCGGGCTCTGATAGCGCAAGTAGACGCCGCCGGTTTCGAAATCGCCGCGAGCGCCGGGGCGAGTCGTATAAGTGAAACCGGCCGGACGGGAAGGACCCGAGCTTGCCTGGGCGGCCGGAAGTGGAACCTCGCGCGCACTCTCTGAGGGATTCAGCGTTGCGGGCAGATCGTCGTCGAGGGTGATCCACAACGTGTGTGGACTCCTGCTGCTGACCCGCAGTGTGACGGCGGAGGTTTCTCCCAGGCTCAGCGGACGCTGCCACTCGCGCGCGACCTCGAGATCTTCGGGCTTCGGTAATCGCCGGAAATCCGCGAACCAGGCCAGGAGAACGATCAGGTCCCAAGCCGGCACCACATAGACAAAGCGATGATCCCACCACGCCGGGCCCGTCCAGACCAGACCCGCAAGCAGCGCCACGAAGAACCGGCTGCCGAACGCGATGCCGAAGCGTCCCGCGCGCCCGGCTCGGGCGGTTACCGTGTCCGGAGCCAGGCGCGAGATGACGCTCGATGCCGGCGCTCTCATTTGGGAACCTCAGTAGCCTCGAGGATGTCGGTAATCACGCGATCCGGCGTAATGCCTTCCAGGTCGGCCTCGGGACGCAGCACCAGCCGGTGACGAAGCACGGGAAAAGCGGCAGACTTCACGTCGTCGGGGATCAGGTAATTACGCCCGTCGAGCGCGGCGAAGGCCTTCGCCGCCGACATCAGGAAGACGGTGGCGCGCGGACTGGCGCCGAGCGTCAATGAAGGCCAATCGCGCGTGCGGCGCACGATGGCGCTGATGTAGTTCAGCAGCGCCGGTTCCACGCGCACGGCGATTGTTTCCTGCCGCGCCGCGGCCAGCAGATCGGCGTCCATCGCAATCAAGCCGAGACGATCCAGATCGTGCGGGTCGCGCCCGGTCTGATAGCGCTCCAGGATCTCGACCTCGTGCTGTGCGTCCGGGTAGCCTATGCGAATCTTCAAGAGAAACCGGTCGAGCTGCGCCTCGGGCAAAGGATACGTTCCCTCGAACTCCACCGGATTCTCGGTGGCGAACACCGTGAAGAAGCTCGAAAGGGGATGGCGTACGCCGTCGATGGTCACTTGCCGCTCTTCCATCGATTCCAGCAGCGCGGCTTGCGTGCGCGGGGGCATGCGGTTGACCTCGTCGACGAGGAGAAAATCGGTGAAGATGGGCCCGCGATGCAGGGAAAAACTACCGGCTGCGAGGTTGAAGATATTCGAGCCGAGAATGTCAGCCGGCATCAGGTCCGGCGTGCACTGCACACGCTGGAAGGCGAGGCAGCAGATCCGCGCCAGAGCCTTGACGGCCAGAGTCTTGGCGATCCCGGGAACGCCCTCGATCAAAGCGTGCCCGCCCGAGAGCAGCACCGCGAGCAACTGATCGACGAACTCCCGCTGGCCCACGATCGCCTTCGCCATTTCGGCGCGCCCATGGGCCGCCAGACGGCCCGCCTCGCGTGGCGCGGAGGGCTGCACGTCAGTCACAATGCCCCCGGACTCGACGGTCTGGGCTTCCGATGCAGGCTTAATGGCTGCTATAGCGTCGGTATCTGCCATGGATAATTCCTTCCGGCTTGAATCGCGAGTGACTCCCGACCTCGCGGCATACGATATCCCAGCGCGGCAGCGTGCGCAAGGCCGGGCCGAACCCACCCCGACCGCGGACCTTGGCCTTCAACACGTCTAACTCGGATCTCGGTATACTGCGAACACCAGGAACCGAACTTCGAACTCAAATCGTGCCAAATCGCTCCTTTTCGCAGCAAAAAAGGCAAAAAACTGCGTCTTTGTGCAATTCGATGTAGCCCCTCTTTTGCTGAATCTAAAGGACATTCCAGCTTAGGGACTAGCCCCCCTTTTTGACCTATGTTCTTTATTCACCGTCACATTCCAGCTTAGGCATGTGGATGTTTTTTTCACGCATTTTGCACGCTTCCGGCGGCCTGATCGCGGCGCAAGTCCCGCATTTCCAGCAGAATAGGGGTGAAGCGCATTTTTGCGATCAATAGCCTGACTTTGCGGCTTACCCGTTATGTTATTCATTCAACGTCACTTTCCAGCTCAGGCGGCGATGCTTTTCGCGCATTTCGGACGCTTCCGGCGGCCTATGACTAAGCGTCGCAGTTTCAATAGAATAGGAGTAAACCGCAGCTTGCGATCGATGGCCTGACGCAGCCGCCTCGCCCTGCCGGTTCATCCAGTGATGTTCGCGCGTGGGCAACCGACCTTCAGTGCGGCACGGGTTGGGCGCCGTCATAGGCGTGCGACGGCGGAGCCTGGCTCGACTCCGATTCTCTCCGGGGGAAGAAGCGAGCCTAGCAAACTATGAGTCGTCTGTCAAGCTATTTTGTTGACGCAGTGCCGTCCTGCCTCGAGGCACACGTTGTAGCCTAGCGCTGCGGTCCCGCGTGGACTGCCGAATGGGCACGCCTGGAGGCCGCCGGAACCGCCGCCGGCCCGCCCGGCGTGGGCTTGCGGACAGATAAATGCCGGCGCTAGAAACATGCGTCGCCTTTGGAGTGCGGCAGGCTCGCTGCCGCTTTCCTCCGCGAGCTTGCTCGCGGCGCCTCGCACGATTGTCTCGATTGACGTATGGCTACGGCCAGCGAGCTGGCCTTCAAAAAGCGGTAGTGGGTTACCGCACTGAAAAGCTGCCGCTCGCGGACCGTACCCTTCACTTCATTACCTAACGAAATCATTGGGACAACCCACTCGTCGATCATCCGGAACGGCACGTTGCTCTTCAGCATCCCGTTGGACGCGTCGTCACCTCAACGTAGCCTGTCGGCGCTCCTTGGGTACGGTCGTAGCGATCAGGGGAACTCGAGAGCACAGCGGCGCGGCGCCTGCGATCTCCGGATTACGGCCATCTCCCGTCGAGGTTAGGGCTTTCCCGGTATTCCCTTATGACGGCCGGGACCCAATGATAGGGGGTAGCCCGGGCACAAGCCCGTGCCCGGAGCGGTGTATCGTGCTGGTGGATCAAATCATCACCTCCGTGGAGTCCCTCGAAGCCCAACTGGATCGGGCCAAGGAGTATTTGAGGGAGGGAGATTGGGAGCGCCTGGAGCTGCTCGCCGGAGGCATCACCCGCACGGCTAGTTATCTCGCCTCGGCGGTCTCGAATCTCAACGTCCAGGCTCCCGCTGCGCCCTGCCAGGCTTCCCTTCTTGAAGCGCCCAAGGCATATGCCGCCCGTTCCTCGGCCGGAGGCCGCTGAGTTCGTCAGTTCTTCGGTACGTCACTCAGTTCTTTAGCCTCAGGTACCTGACAAGCTGACTTACTGACGTACTGCGAGGCCGCCAAACCGGCAAAACCGCCCGTCTCTGTCGAGTGTGGGCCGCATCACAGCGAACCGTGATTCCGGCCACTGTAGCGGCGTGCCGGCTGAACGACACTCAAGGTGGAGAAATCGCGTTGGCAGGAGGGAAGAACGATGCCCACAGACGATCGCGATGTCCTTGAGCTTCTCAAGTCAGAGCTGGAATTCCTCGAAGCCGGCGGGTATGCGCATTCGGCGGTAACTCACTGGAGGCCCAGTTCGATCTTTCATGATTCCCCGACCTGCCTCAACTTTGCCGATCCCAGCCGCGGCAGCCGCTGCGAGGATTGCCTGCTTACGGCCCTTGTGCCCCCAACTCGCCTCGGAGAGGAAGTCCCTTGCCATTTCATTCCCCTGAACGCCGAGGGCGAGACGGTTCATTATCTGGAAGGGAACGAGCCTCCTGAAGTTGTGGAACAGCGGGTGAAAGATTGGCTGCGCCGGATGATCGCGGTGCTGGAAGCCGCGCGTGGCCAGCAGCCTAGGTTGGTCCGGCACTGAAACAGTGCGTCAGTTTATCAGTCCATCAGTTTGTCCGTACGTCGGCTCTTCAGTACGCGGGTCCAACTTCCGCGCGCGGCCGACGAAGTCGCAGCGACAGGTGCCGACTGAGCGACTCTGGACTGCGCAACTGACAAACTGAGGAACTGACGCACTGACAAACTGACACCTACGGCGCGTCGCCCAGCTGCAGCACCGCCCTCACGAGTGACGGATCGTCGGCGTGACGGTGAATCTCGAAACCGAGCTTGCGGCAGATCTGCTGCATCTCCACGTTTTCGGCGAGCGTGTCGGCGCCGAGCACACGGATCTTCTCGTCGCGCGCGAAGGCGATCACGCGCCGCAGCAACTCGGTGCCGAGGCCCAGCCTCTGGCATGAGTCCCTCACCAGAATGGCGGTCTCGGCTTCGTCCTTTCCGGGGAGACGGCTCGCGCGCCCCACGCCCACGATCTGGCTCTCTCCGCCCGGGACCGGCCGCTCGGCGACCAGCACCATCTCGCGGTCGTAATCGACGAAACAGATGCGCGTGAGACGCTCATGCGCCACGCGACGGTCGAGCGAAAGTGTGTGGAAATACCGCATGTAGACACTCCGCTCCGACAGCGCCTGGTGAAACTTCACCATCAGGGTCTCGTCTTCGGGACGAATCGGGCGGATCGTGACCGTACTGCCGTCCTTCAGGGTCGCCGGCGCCACGTACCGGCTGGGGTAGGGACGGATGGCGGGCGGCGGCAACTGCTCTTCCGGGATGGAGGCGTCGTTCAGAAGGATGCGCGCGTCGAGAGCCAGAATGCCGTCCGCGGAGACCAGCAGCGGATTGACGTCGATCTCGCGGATGGCGCGTTGCTCCATCACCAGCCGGCTGAAGCGCACCAGGAGCTGCTCGAGCGCGCCCATATCGACCGCCCGGCGTCCGCGCGCGCCTTCGAGCGCCTTGAAGATGCGCGTCTGCTCCATCATGCGCCGCGCCAGAGTTGTATTGAGCGGCGGCAGAGCCAGCGCGCGATCGTGAAAGATCTCAACCAGTTGTCCGCCGGCGCCGAACAGCAGCACCGGACCAAACTGCGGATCGAGCGTGCTGCCGAGGATGACCTCATAGCCGTCCAGACGCACCATGGGCTGCACGGTGACGCCCAGGAAGGGATCGGCGGTGAGGACACCGCCGCTACAGCCTGTTTCATTTAACGCGCCTGGGACAGGCGCGCCACAGCCCGCTCTTTCACGCACCGAGGCGGCAATGGCGGCGTAAGCCCTGCGAACCGCCGCTTCATCGGTGAGATAAAGCTGCACGCCCCCGACGTCGGTCTTATGGGTGATGGTTCCGGAGTGCAGCTTGAGCGCGACTGGATAGCCTAAGGCATTAGCCTCACGCGCGGCATCGTCTTCGCTGAGAGCGAGCCGCGTCTCCACTACGGGAATGCCGTACGCCCTGAGAATCTGCTTCGATTCGAACTCGGTGAGGATCGTGCGGCCCGCGGCTCGCGCGGCCTCGATCGCGGTACGAACGCCGCTCGCGGCGCCGCCGCTATCGGCCACCCACTGCGGAGTCTCGTAGATGCCCCGCAGATTGTACGTGTAGCGCCACATGTAGTGGAACATGCGCACGGCGGCGTCCGGATAGGGAAAGGTGGGAATGCCGCTGCGGTTCAGGATGGATTCCGCGGGAGCGACCTGTGCTCCGCCCATGAAGCAGGCCAGGATCGGCTTGCCCGGGAGATGCGCCTGCGTCTTCAAGGCCTCGGCCGTTTCGGCAGGATCGGCCAGGCCCTGCGCCGCCAGCAGCACCACCAGCCCGTCGGTGTTCTCATCCTGGGCAGTGATCTGAACGGCTTTGGCGTAGAGCGCGGGACTGGCATCGCCCAGCGTATCGACGGGATTGCCGTGGCTCCAGTGGGGCGGCAGAATGGCGTCGAGCGCCTTCAGGGTCGCGGGCGTGAGGGGCGCGGGCTCGCCGCCCAGCGCCGCTAGGGCGTCGGTTGCCAGGACGCCGGGCCCGCCGGCGTTGGTCACGATCGCGAGACGCGGACCGCGCGGACGCGGCTGCTTGGCGAGCACTTCCGCCATGAAGAAGAGGTCGGCGATGCTGTCCACGCGCAGCACGCCCACGCGGCGGAAAGCGGCATCGAGCACCTCGTCGCTGCCGGTGAGCGCGCCGGTGTGCGAGGCGGCGGCGCGCGCGGCCGCGGGACTGCGTCCGGCCTTGATCACGATGATCGGCTTGGTGAGCGCCACCTGGCGCGCGGCGGAGAGAAACGACCGCGGGTCGCCGATCGATTCGACGTAAAGGATAATGCTGCGCGTGCGCGGATCGTCGCCCAGATAATCGATCAGGTCGCCCCAGTCCACATCCGCCATCGATCCGATGGAGATGAAGGAGCTGAAGCCGACGAATTCGCGCAGGCTCCAGTCGAGGATGGCGGCGCAGAGCGCGCCGCTCTGGCTGACGAAGGCCACGTCGCCGGGACGCGCCATGGCGCCCAGAAACGTGGCGTTGATGCCCGTCAACGGGCTCATCAGCCCCACGCAATTCGGCCCGATCACGCGCATGCGGCCGCGACGGGCGTGAGCCACGATCTGCGCTTCGAGTTCCGCGCCTTTGGGTCCCGTCTCCTTGAATCCGGCCGAAATGATGATTACGCCCTTGACGCCGGCTTCCACACACTCGGCGATCACACCGGGAACCGTGGCCGCCGGAGTCGCGATCACCGCGAGATCGACGCGCGCGGGAGTTGCGGCGATATTGGGATAAGCCTTGATGCCGAGCACGGCGTCGCGCGCCGGATTGACCGGGAAAACGGTGCCGCCGAACGGGTTGCTCAGCAGATTCCAAATGACCGTGCGGCCAACGCTCGCGGGCTTGTCGCTGGCGCCAATCACGGCGACGGTCTTGGGCGCGAAGAACACGTCCAGTGGGTGGGCGCGTCCGCGCAGAATGTCATGAGCCGGTTCGGCGGTTGCGGGGCTGGGTTGCGGCATAGGGGGATTGTAACCCCAGGTTGCAGCGCCGGTCTCCTCACCGGCGTCAGGATCGGGGCGCCGATTGTCCTGGCGGAGAGTTGAGAAGCGGTGGTGGGGACACCGCCGCTACAGCGAGCCGCAAATCGCGGGCGATAGGCCCGCGCTACAAAGGCGGGTGACGCGGTGCCGGAAGAGGTTGGCCGTCTCGTTACCGGCTGTACGCGTCACCCGCGAACGGAATCACAACGCGCAAGCAATCAAATATGGATCGCCAGCACGGGGCTCGAGCCCAGTTGGATCACGCGGTGCGTGGTCGATCCGAACAGGGCCAGGTCGAGCGCGTTGCGCCCGCGCACGCCCAGAACCACCAGGTCGCTCTGTTCTTCCTGGGCTAATTGGATAATCTCCTGGTAGGGCTTTCCCATGCGGACCAGGCATTTCACCCTGCACCAGTTGCCTGCGTCCCTGGGCACGGCCTCCTCGAGCGCCCGCATGGCTTCCGAGGTTGCGGCCAGCAGGTTCTTCGCCGGAGACATATCTTCGAGCACGTGCAGCAGCGTGAGTTCGGCGTTGTATTCCTGTGCCAGCGACAGCGCGTAGTCGAGCGCCCTTTCCGAATGCGCCGAGAAATCTGTGCAGAGCAGGATTTTCTGCAGCCGCACCGGATCGCCGGACGCGTCGGGGCTGATGAAATCGTGGGCCGGCTTGCGCACCGCCAGCACGGGGCAGCGCGCGCGCCGCATCACGCGCTCGGTCACCGATCCCACCGCCAGGCGGTCCAGGCCGCGACGCCCGTGCGTGCCCATCACGATCAGGCTGGCATCGCGTTCCTCGGCCGCGCTCAGGATGGCGTCCGGCGCCACGCCCTTGTCCACCACCCATTCGGGCCTGACGCCGTTCACCGCGTGCGACCGCGCGAGGTCCCGCAGGCGCTTTTCGGCGTCCGAGGAGATGTTCCAGTACACGTCGTACGCGGTCACGTCCGGAAAGCCGTAATACGGGTAAGTGACCGTGATCGGCTGCACCACGTGCTCGATCACCAGCTTCGCGCCGTAGTGCTTGGCCAGCGAATAGGCGTAATCGTAGGCCCGGATCGAGTATTCGGAGAAATCCACCGGACAGAGAATGCGTTCGATCTTCAGCATCGACTGTCACCTCCAGTCTCGCGGGCGACGGGGCAGCGTCGGTACGCTTCCCGGTCTGCCGAGTTCAAACTAAGCGATGGTCAGGGTCGAGGCAGTGACCGTCGTCACGCATGTATGGTGTCCGGCTCACGTTTCGGCGGTTGGCGGTTGACCGATGCGGCATTCGTCAGACGGACGGCGGAATGGCGTGAAGCGACTGTCTCCGTGGCAATCCAAGTCCAGCAGCATCAAGCTGATAAGCTGAGCCTCCCTCGTCTTGAGGGTCAGGCAGACGCGGCTGCCTACGCGGATCGGCTGCCCGAAAAGGCGACATTATGGGCTACCCATCCCCTTTGCCCCCGGGTTCCGATGCGGTCGCGTCGAGCGCATTTCGTGTAGACTTGGGTCGTACACCTTCGAAGAAACCGCAATTAAAGGAGGAAGCATGGCAGGCGTCAAGGTTGTGGTGTTATATCCCCAGCCCAAGGATCTCCCGGCTTTCGAGAAGACATACAAAGAAGAGCATGTGCCGATGGCGGCCAGGTTGCTGACCGGCGTAACCAGGTTCGTGGCCACCAAAGTGGTTGGATCTCCCCAGGGTACGGCCCCTTTCTGTCGCATTGCCGAGATCCATTTTGCTTCAATGGAAGCACTCCAAGCCTGCCTCATGTCGCAGGGCGGCCAGGAGACGGCCGCTCACGCCATTTCCATCTCCACCGGAGGCACTCCGGTCTTTCTGATTTGCGAAGAGGAGACCATCACCTTCTAATCTGGTCCCGGCGGGCATCGTTGCTTTCACAACCGCAAATTCGCGTCAGGAACCCCAGCCTGCTCCGCCCCGCATAGCCTCGTTGCAGAGGCTGGATACCAGAACGGGCCTGTGGGCGCGTGTCAGGTCCAATCAAATAGGAAACAATCGAAGGCAGTTCTCTTGTCTTTACTCCCTGCCGTTTGAGATGACCTGACTCAACGCTTTTCCGGGGGCGACCTGCCCATTCGGGCGATGCCATCCGTGTCCCGCATTTCCTAAGCTGAATCTGCCGGGCGGACAGTCGCACCGGTGAGGCAGGATTTGACGGTCGATCGGAATGTCAGGAGGAAATGAAAATGTCAACTGAAGGAAAGGCGTGGCGGACGCTTTCGGACGAATTCGCCGGCGTGATCGAAACTGCAGGACGCGCCGTGGTCGCGGTATTTCAACGGAGCACGGAAAGCGGGCATTCCGCAAATGCGCGTTACCGCATCCCTTCGAGCGGAGTGCAATGGCGGCCCGGTTTGATCGTGACCACGGACCACAGCATCGAGCGCGAGGATGAGATCGCGATCGTGCTGCCAGGAGGCGGCCGCAGCGCGGCCACGCTGGCGGGAAGGGATCCGAGCACCGATCTCGCGATTCTGAAGGTCGAAGGTGCGAGTTTGCCCGCGATCGAAGTGGGCGACGCGGCCACTCTCAAGCCAGGACACTTCATTCTGGCCGCGGGCAGAACGGCTGAAGGCGACGCGCGTGCCGGGGTCGCGGTGGTCGGTGTCTCGAGCGGTGCTTGGCGCACGTGGCGTGGCGGGGAACTCGATCGAACGCTGCGGTTGGACCGCAATCTTCATCCCAACTTCTCCGGCGGGCCGGCGCTTGACGATCAGGGGCGCGTGCTCGGAATCGTCACCTCGGGTCTCTCGCGGTATGGCGCGGTGGTGATCCCCTCATCGACAGTCGAGCGCGTGGTCGCCGAGCTCGAGAAACGAGGGCGCATCGGACGCGGCTATCTCGGCGTTGGAATGCAGCTCGTGCGCCTGCCGGGTAAATTGCGCGCCGGCGTGAAGATCGAGAGCGAGACGGCGGTGCTGGTGATGGGAGTCGAACCCGATAGTCCCGCTGAGCGGTCGGGCTTCATCCTCGGCGACGTGCTGGTGGCGCTCGACGAAAACCGCATCAGCAGCCCGGACGACGTGGCCGCATATCTTTCCGCAGACCGCATCGGCAAGCCGGTGAAGGCATCTATTATTCGCGGCGGCGCGCCGGTGGAAGTCGGCATCACCGTGGGCGAGAGGCCGTAAAAAGTTCTTCAGTTTGTCAGTACGTCAGTGCCTCAGTTCCCCAATGGGTCAGTTTGTCACAGCGTTAGTTTCTGAGTCGAACAGTAAGGAAAGACTGACGTACTGAGCAACTGAAGAACTGCGGAACTGACAAACTGACAAACTGACAAACTGACAAACTGACGTGACTGACTACCTCGTGATCAGGGTACTCGTCTCCGCCAATTCGACCGCCGAGCTGGCTGGTTTGGAGTCGCTGGTGCGTTCGGCCGGCGGCCTGGAGCTTGCCGGGAGCTGTGTGGGGCGCGCGAATCTCGAAGAGAAGTTAGCTGAAACGCATCCGGACGTTCTGCTCGAAAGCGGCAGCCTCGGTTGGCCGGCCGATTCAGGCTCGGACTTCGACGTCGCCCTGCCACCGATCGTATGGCTGGTACCAAGGTCCGCGTTCCTCACCGCGCTCGAGGCCATACGTGAATCTGCGGTGCAAGGCGCCCTGCCCGCGTGGGCGGGCGCCCGGGAGATCGCCGCGGCGATTGAAGCGGTCGCGCGCGGCCTGGTGGTGATCGATCCTGAACTTGCCAGCCACATCGGGGTTCGTGAACCCTCCCCGTCTGACGCCGCCACATCTGACGGCGCGACTCCGGGTCAACCGCTTTCGCCGCGCGAGAGCGAAATTCTGAATCTTCTCGCCTCAGGACTCGGCAACAAGGAAATCGCCTGGCGGCTGAAGATCTCCGAACACACCGTCAAATTCCACATCACCTCCATTTTCAACAAACTCGATGTCTCGAGCCGCGCCGAGGCCGTGGCTACCGGAATCCGCCGCGGGTTGATCAGCCTGTGATCTCGCGCATCGCTGCCTCCACGCGAGACTACGGCCACTCGAAGACGTCGCAGATAGCCGGCGGGCTTGACTTGCAGTGCTACACTTGCGGTTAGCCGAAATTAAACACGGAACAACTGCAAGGAGGGGCCATGCCTGCCGGGTTGGACCATCTGAAGCACATCGTCGTCCTGATGATGGAGAACCGCTCCTTCGATCACATGCTGGGCGCCCTGAAGGCGCGCGACCCTCGCATTGACGGCCTCACTGGCAACGAGACCAATCCCGACACGCAGGGCGAGCCGGCAAAGGCGCAGCCGCTGGCCGAATTCCAGAGCCAGCTCGATCCCGATCCGGATCACCATTTTCCGGCGGTCGACCTGCAGATTTTCAACGAAGACAACAGCAATCCGCGCGTGGCCAGCATGCAGGGGTTCGTGAAGAGCTACTTCAACCAGCAGCGCGACGTCAATCACTCGCACAAGATCATGTACTACTTCCCACCGGAAAAGCTGCCGGTGCTCACGACGCTGGCGACGGAATTCGCGGTGTTCAACAGGTGGTTTGCATCGATCCCCGGTCCGACGGTCTGCAATCGCGCCTTCGCGCATTACGGGACCTCGTTCGGCCAGGTCAGCATGGATATTTTCTACGTCAAAGAGCCCTACAAGAGCATTTACGAACGAATGATCGCCAGTCCGCCCCATACCGCCAAAATCTACTATTACGACCAGGCGAGCTCCACGATTGAAATCGTCAACCTGCTGCAAAATCAGCCTCAACTGTTTGCCACCTACGATCAATTCCTGGTTGACTGCAAGCAAGGCACCCTGCCGGACTATTCCTTCGTCGAGCCGAACTATACTGATCACGACACCGGCAGCGGCGAAGAACTGGCCTCGGACCAGCATCCAGATCATAACGTGCAGGCGGGCGAGGTTTTCATAGCGTCGGTCTACAACGCCATCAAGCAGAATGACGATCTCTGGCAAAGCACGGCGCTGCTGATCGCTTACGACGAGCACGGAGGAATCTTTGATCACGTCGTGCCGCCGGCCTGTATGCCCGACGGGTTTAAAGCGTCGCCCAACGACACGCTGACCGGGCGCGAGTTCGACTTCGATCGCCTCGGCGTGCGCGTTCCCGCCGTCCTGGTTTCGCCCTGGGTCCCCAAGGGAACGGTGGTCGACGGGCGTGTTTTCGAACACGCTTCGATCCCGAACACGGTGACGAAATACTTCCTCGGGGATTACAACCCACGCTCGCCGCGCGAGGCGAATTCCGAGACGTTTCTCGATCTGCTGTCTCTGGACGTTATGCGTACGGACTGCCCCGACTTCAATGTCGGCTGAGCTTGATCCGCGCGGGTTGTGCAAAGGAGGTTTCTGATGGCCGTCATTCTGGTTCCCAAACCGCCGAAAGAAGCCATGAATCCCGACCGGCCCATTTCAACGCTGCTCAGGGCCCAACTTCTGCACCTTCACGAGGTCGAGAAGAATCTTCCTTCCCGTCTTCGCACCAAGACCTACGTTCACGCGATCAAGACGGAACGGCAGGCCGCGGATTACATCCGGCAGGTGACCGAGAATGTATTCAAGGCGCATGGCGGCGATGCGCCGGCGAAGAGGAAGCGCCGCGCCAAAAAGCCGCCGGCGCCAGCCGCCCCGAGCGATCAGGGCGGTTCTCAAGCGCAGGGCGAAGCAGAGCCTGGCGCTGGGCCGGAGGTGTCGAGGAATCCATAGTGCGGTGACGGTGAGTGCGTGGCAGTCTCACAACGCCGTGGGGTGGGGGGCAAACGTCTTGGCAGCAACGGTCGCGCGGGCTGAGTCGCGACCGAAGGAAGGGGCATATATGTCTCGAGATCTTGCTTTGACCTTGCTAGCAACCTGCCTCATGGGCGCGACCGCCCGCGCGCAGGAGAACGCTCTGCAAGCCGATTTTCGGGGCGAGAGCGAGCGCGCAAAGCAAGACTGTTCCGGCTTCAGTTTCGCCGTGGTGGCCAGTTGCGCCGACCTTCTGTTCACCGACCATCCCTTGCACATCGCCGTGGGCAGCATCGCGCCCGAAGACGGATTCGGATTCGGCGGAGCCTTCGTGACGCACTGGACGCCCAACGAGCGCTGGCGTCTCAGTTGGGATGCGGACGCCGTGGTTTCGACGAATACTTCGTGGCGCGCCGGCGTCTACATGAAGGCGATTTACGTTCCGCCTCTCAAGGTATCCGTTACCACTTCCGGGAAGAGGCCCGCCAACCCGAACCTCGTACGAGAGTATCCTGTCTTCGGCGCGTATTTTCAGACGATCTCGCTCGAAAAGCTGGCCTTCTTCGGCGAAGGACCTGACACGTCCGATACGGCCGAGACCTTCTACGGCATGCGCGAAATCGTGGTCGGCGGAAACGCCATCTGGCCGGTCTACCAGCCGCTTCATATCGCGCTCTTCGGCGAAGTAAACGGCCGCTTTGTAGACATCCGGCCAAGCGCAGGCCAGGGCCGTCCGACGATCGGCGACGTATATACGGATAGCACGGCCCCGGGCCTGGCCAATCAGCCCGGATTCGCACAATTCGGTGAAGGCGTCCGCTTGCGCCCGACGTTCCTTTCCGACCACGTTCAGCTCAACTACACCATGACGGTGCAAGAATTCGCCGCAGCATCCACGGGATACTCCTTCGAGCGGTTCACCGGCGACTTTTCCCACGAATTTCCGCTTTACCGGAATACGCCGAGTTATCTCCCCAAAGATTCCAACGGGCCCGACGACTGTTCGCAGGGAGCGGACCAGCACACGTGCCCTCCGGTCAGGAAAGGGCTCACGCGGAATCGGGAAGGCAGCATCGGCCTGCGATTGCTGGTTTCGGAAGCCGTCGTGCCCTCGGGTAACGTCGTGCCCTTCTATTTTCAGCCGACGCTGGGCGGCGCGGACGTCAACGGGGATTCGTCGCTGGCAAGCTACGCGGATTATCGCTTCCGGGGTCCCGATGCCGTTCTGGCGCGGGCCAGCATCGAGCATTCGCTGTACGGCCCCGTGGGCGCCACGTTCATGTACGACGAAGGCAAAGTCGCGCTGACAAACAGCTCGCTCAACTTCGCCCATCTCGCGCATAGCTTTTCCGTGGGACTGACACTTCGCGCCGGGGGCCTGCCGTTCGTCTACCTGCTGTTCGCCTGGGGAGGCCACGAGGGAACGCACACGATTGCGGAGATGGATCCGTCCCTGCTCGGCGGCAGCGCGCGTCCATCGCTCTTTTGACGCGATTCCATGCCCTGGCGCCAGCCGCGCGCGGTGGTGCCGATCGCGATTCTGGGGTTCGCCTAAAGCAGGCGCGGAGGAGCACGTCCGTGTCAAGCGAGAGTCGCCCGTCCCCTGGAGCAAATCAATTCGGCTGGTTCACGAAGCGCCTCGCTGTGATCGTTTCCTATGGCTATCTGGCGGCGCTTGCCCTGTCGGTGCTGCTGGCGTTTGTGCCCCACCTCCGGGCGGTGGCCGTTTGGATTCCGATGGTCAACGGTCCAGCCGAGCGGGTGGCCGATGCTTTTCTGCAGCTCGCCTCAGGTGGTTATGACTGTAGCGCGACTGTGTGGGACGATCGGCTGCTTCAGGCCTTTTCTTTGCTCCTCTTCGCGTTTGTCGGCTGGCTCGAGTTTTTTGCGATCGGCTTCGTTGCCGGCGCTTTCATCGACGTGCTGGCGCTGCTGAAGCGGGTTTTCGGTCGTTCACTGTCACCGGTCTGAAGGCCACATGCAAATCGTCGAGCAGGTTCCGAACACTCGCCGGACCCTCGCCGGCCGCGGCGGTCGCGCCCTCCAGATCGCAGGCGGCGCGATCCTGATCGCGATTGCCGCAGCCTATATCGCCCTGCTGATCGGGTTCACCACCGATGCCATGGTGCTTCAGCCCGGACTTTATACGGAGCCGTGCCGCATATTCATCCGCACGCGCAACATTGCTTTTATGGTGGTCCTTCTGTACCTGGCTTTGAACCTGCTTGCCTCGCGCAAACGTCCGGTTCTCTTCCTGCGCCGGTTCGGGCTGGACATAAACTCCGTGGTGAGCCGCGTGATCCAACGGGGCCTGGGCCGCCAGTTCCGATTCGTGACTCTCGACGACGGCCGGTTTCCCGCGCTCGACGTTCCCGCGTTCGAGCGCTGGGCTACACGGCTGGGACCACCGCTTGTCGCGGTCCTGGTAGTGTCCGGCGCCCTGGTGGCGAGGGAGAATCTGTCCGCTCACCCGGCCTCGAACGGTGCGACCCAGCAGACGGCTGCCCAAATGAGCCTGGTCATGGGTTACTGGGTGGCCATCTTATGGGTGCTGCTGATGCTGGGCTGGGCCCATTTGCTTCGCGTGCGCCGCAAGTCACGCTACAATATTGGAACCGAGGGTCAATTGAAAACTTTTCTGTTCGATATTCGTCAGCTGGGCCGCTGGCGCCTGCGTTCCAGCCTGATGCGGCCGCAAGCCGTGGTCGCGAAGGTCAGCGATGCTCTTTGGCAGAGTTGCGTTCTTGCCGTGGCCGGGGAGTTCGGTGTCGCGCTCATCGATACCTCGGACCCGACGGCTAATCTTCAATGGGAGATCGAACGGTCGCGCGAGATGGCCTTGCAGTGTGTGTTCATCGCCGAAAAAGGCCGGCTGTTATCCTGGACCGGCGACAGTGCTGATACTGCAGCCACACCGGCGGGAGAGACAATCCTCAAGCTGATCGGCGACGAGCCGGTCCTGCTCTACAACGCATCTCATAAACTGGGCGGAGCCGCGTTCCGGCCGAGCTTGCGTCAGCTCCTTCGCCAGAGCAGCGAGCATCTGCCGCGCCGAAGCCGGACGGTCCGGTTTCCCTTGGTCGATCGTCTCTGGCGCTTGAGCCTCGCTACCATCTTTCACACGTCTGTCCTGGTTGCGGCGCTGGCAACCGGCGCGCTGGTGGGTGCTGTGGTGGCATCCGTGACGCGATCGAACTGAGAATGGCAGGCCACAGTTAACAGTTAACAGTCCACAGTCGACAGCTGCTGACAGTCCACAGTTCTCAACTCAGGCCAACTGGCGAAAATCGGAAAGCGAAAACCGTTCGTAGGGTGCTAAAAAGCGTCT
>JASHQD010000712.1 GCA_030037755.1 Terriglobia bacterium | reverse complement strand
TGAGGCCGGCGCGATTCCAGACATCCGTTTCAGAACATCTTCGGCGATCTGTAATGTGCGATCGATGTCCTGTTCGGTGTGGCTGAATCCGATATGCCCGCGCTTCAGGTTCGAGGGGATGAGGAACACGCCACGTTCGATCAGGGCGCGGCGATAGTTGAGGAATCGGCCGGCGTCATTTCGCAGAGCATCGCGGTAATTCTCGATCGGTCCGGGCGCGAAGTAGGTCACAAAAATCGAGCCGAAGCCGGCGACGGTCGCGCCGGTCCCAAGCCGCTCGTGGATCGCCGCAAGCCCGCGACGGAGCCTGTCGCCAAGAGCAGAAATCCTCTCGTGCACCGGTTGGCGCTCAAGAATATCCATGGCCGCGAGCGCGGCCGCGAGCGACGCGGGATGCCCGTGGAACGTGCCCGCAAAGTAAGTGTCGCCGCCCTCGCGCGTGCTGAAGTGGTCCATGATTTCGGCGCGTCCGGCGATTGCCGCCAGCGGAAATCCGTTGGCGATGGCCTTGCCGAAGGTGGCGAGATCGGGCGTGACGCCGCACAGCTTCTGATATCCGCCGATGTGGTGGCGGAATCCGGTGATGACCTCGTCGAAGATCAGGAGCGCTCCGCGCGCGGTGGCAAGCGCACGCAAGCCGTCGAGAAACCCTGGGCGCGGCAGCACGCAGCCCATGTTGTGCGCAATGGGTTCGACGATGATTGCCGCCACCTGGTCGCGGTTGGCGTCGAGCGCGCGCTCGACATCGTCAAGGTCGTTATACGTGCAGACCAGGGTGTGCGCCAGAGCTTCGGGCAGAATGCCGGCCGATCCCGGAGCGACGCCAGGCGCGCATTGCGCGATGCCTCCAGCGCTCACGGCCGCCGCGCTGGCAGCGTTCGCGAGCACGGCATCGTACGTTCCGTGATAACAGCCGTCGAACTTGATGATCTTCGGACGGCCGGTAAAGGCGCGCGCCACGCGCAGCGCGTTAAAAACGGCCTCCGATCCACTGCCAGCAAGCTCGACTCGCTCCGCGCATGGCACGTGCCGGTGGATTCGTCGCGCCACCTCGATCTCGAGCTCGGTCACGCCGGCACCGGAGAACGGTGCGCGCCCGAGCGTCTCGACCACGCGGCGATTTACGTCCGGATGATTATGGCCGAGCAGGACAGGTCCAAAGGCAGCATGGTAATCGAGGTAGCGGTTGCCGTCCGAGTCGGTGAGATAAGCGCCTGCGGCCTCGCGAAACACGATGTGCGGCGTCATCTTGCGCGCGGCGCTGGTCACGCCGCCGGGAATCAGCCGGATCGCCTCGGCAAACAGCGCATCGCTCGAATCATGTGAGAACAGGCTCATCCCGGCTCAGAATTCTACATCAGGCAAAGGACAGTAACGAGGGTTAGCCCTTGGCCCTTGGTCCTTGGTCCTTGGTCATCACTCGTTCCCTGTCTCTCGTCTCTTGTCTCTCGCCCGTCTGCCGTCACTAAGGGACGTGACGACCAACACGGTATTGCAAACCTCATCAAGCGGTAATATAAAACCTCAAGAGAGCCGCCCCGCAAAGAGCGGACCAGGGAGGTGAATCGTGTCTCGAACCTCGAGGATTCTGCTAGTCATCGCATGCTCTTTCCCGCTGCTGATCGCTTCGTGTGGATCAGCGCCGCACACCAACGAGCGCTACGTATTCGTGGCAGCCAACATCAACATACCGTACTGGCAGAATGCGAAAGCCGGCTTTCTGGACAGCGGCAAGGCATTGAAGGGCGCCAAGGTGGAATTCGTGGGCCCAAGTTCCTACGCGCCCAACGACGAACTCAAAGCCTTCCAGGATGCGGTATCCAGCGCGCCCGCCGGCATACTGGTCTCGCCGGCGCAGGCCGATCTGTTCAAGGACGCCATCAATACGGCGATCTCGGCGGGAATTCCCGTAATCTGCATCGATTCCGATTCGCCGGGTTCGCGGCGCGTCCTGTTCATCGGCACGGACAATTACCGGGCCGGCTTTGAGAGCGGCAAAACGATGGCAACGCTGCTCTTCGGGCACGGCGGAATCGTACTCGTGAAGATCGCCGGCCAGAACAACCAGGAGGAGCGCGCGCGCGGCGTGCGCGATGCGATCAAGGAGAACCCGCAGATGGCGATCGGCGCCGAGGTCAACGACTCCGGCTCGCCGGATGTTGCGGGCAACGAGGTCGCCAACATGGTCCGTCGCGGTGGCCATCCAGCGGGGATCATCTGCCTGGAGGCGACCTGCGCATCGGGCGTCGCCAATGCGCTCGACCAGCTCGGCATGGGCGGCAAGATACCGATCGTGGCCATGGACGCCGACCCGAAGACGCTTACGCTGATCAACCAGGGCATGGTTGCGTCGACGGTGGCGCAGAAGCCCTACACGATGGGCTATTTCGGGCTGCAGTTTCTCGACGACCTGCATCACAATCGCGTCCACGAATTTCCCGATTGGCGAAACGCGCCAGCTTCGCCGCTGCCCGATGTTGTTGACACCGGAACCATGGTGCTCAGCGCGCGCAACGTGCAGTCTTACTTGAGCGCGATTCAACAGCCGCAGTGATTTGGGGCGAGCGGCGGATCGCGAATAGCGAATCGAGCTGAAGTATCGATGGACGTGCCGCCGCTTCAGGGCAGACCCAGGCGCGACTGAACGTCCTCGGGCCTGAATCCGACGAGTTCCGGCTCGAGATCCAGGGCCACGCCGGTCTCGCGATGGACCGTCCGCCGGACGTGTCCCGCCACGCGCAGCACATCGTCGGCAGTCGCGCCGCCCTGATTCAGGATCACCAGCGGTTGCGACGGATTCACCTGCGCCCGCCCCGCTTCGTAGCCCTTGAGCCCGCACATGTCGATCAGCAGCGCTGCGGGAATCTTCACGGAATCGCTCGCTCTCGAGGTGGCCGCGTCCGGACGCAACCGCAACGCTGCGATCCTGTCTGAGGCGGCGTCGCCGAAGCGGTCGCGCACTCGCTTCTGAAGTGATTCCCACTCAGGGGAGCCGAGCGTGGGATTCTTGAAAAACGAGCCGGCGTTGCCGCCTCTCTCCTCGCGTGGAAACGGGAACTTGCGATCGCGAATCTCGATGATCGCTTGCCTGATCTCGCGCTGGCTGGGAGTTTTGTTTCCCCGCTCCGCAAAGTAAGCCTCGACGTCGCGATAGCCGAGTTTCGGCTGCGGAACGGAGCTAAGCCTCAGAGCAATACTCCAGATCAGAAACTGCCCGCGGCGCGTGGAGTTGAAGATGCTCCGGCGATAGCCCAGCCCACAGTCCGCTTCGCTCAGCGTTTCAACTTCGCCGCTCGACAATCGCAAGACTCTCGTCTCTTCAAACACGTCACTAAGTTGCCGGCCATACGCTCCGATGTTCTGCACCAGCGCGGCGCCGCTTTGTCCCGGTATGTGAGACAGGTTCTCGATGCCCCACCAACCTTGTTCTACCGTGAAGGCGACCGTCCGGTCCCACGGTTCGCCGGCGCCGATCGAGAGGCCCACTTCGGCGCCGCTCGCGCCCCCGACGCTGTCGCGCGTGGACACGTCAAGGCCCGTCTGCGCCGGATGGATCACGACGCCATTGAACCCCGCGTCGCTGACCAGGATATTGCTGCCGCCGCCGAGCACAAATATCGGCAAGGAGTGTAGCCCAGCGAGAGCGACGGCGTCGCGCGCGTGCTGTGCCGCGGTCACGGTGCACAGATAGCGTGCCGGCCCGCCGATCTTGAATGTGGTGTAAGGCTTCAGGGGGACATCTTGCAGGGCTTCCAGACTCGGATCACGAACCGGCATGGTTATTTTTCATCGGGCCCGTCAGTGAACACGCCGTTCCCGGCCCGCCCAGTACCTCTCGCGCAGCACTCGTTTGAGAATCTTGCCGGTGCCGCCCTTCGGCAATTCCGCGAGAAAGTCGACCGACTTCGGCACTTTGAATTTCGCGAGATGCTGGCAGCAATGATTCAGGATCTCGCTCTCAGCGGCTTCGGTTCCGGGACGCAATACGACCAGCGCCTTCGGGACTTCGCCCCAGGTATCGTCCGGGACAGCGACTACGGCGCACTCCAGCACGGCCGGATGCTGGTAAATCACGCGCTCGATCTCCGCCGTGGCGACGTTCTCACCGCCGCTCAAGACCATGTCCTTCACGCGGTCGACAATCAGCACGTAGCCTTCATCGTCGATGGTCGCGAGATCGCCCGTCCAGAACCAGTCGTCGCGGATCACGCGCGCGGTCTCGACGGGCTGCTTCCAGTATCCCGCCATCACCAGGTCGCTGCGAACGACGACTTCGCCGACTTCGTTTCCGTCCGGCTTTACGTCGCGGCCATTGGGATCGACCACGCGAATCTCCGACGCGCCCTGCGTCCATCCCGCCGTCGCCTTGCGGCGCAGTTGGACGTCAGGCGGGTCACCTTTCAGGTGGTCCTTGATGCGCGCGATCGTCAGGACGGGCGAGGTTTCAGTAAGCCCGTAGCCGCCCATCGCCACGCAGCCCGGAATCTTCCTCTCCGTCTCCTGGACCAGCGCGGTGTTGGTCGGAGCACCGCCCATCATGACCTCGCGCACGCAAGAGAGATCGTATTTGGCGAAGTCCGGATGATTCAGCATGGCGACGAGCATCGTCGGGACCACCTGCAAGCGAGTGATTCGCTCGCGGCTCACCAATTCCAAAACTGTCCTGGCATCAAACTTCTGAATCATGACGTGACGCCCGCCGGTGAGGGCGAGGATGTGAGGCGCGCCCCAGCTGTTCACATGAAACAGCGGCACCGTATACAAATGCACGTCGTCGTCGCGGTCCGCCATGGCAACGGCCGTGTAAAGAGCGTGCAGATACAGATTACGATGCGTCAGCATCACACCCTTGGGATGGGCTGTAGTGCCGCTGGTATAGAACAGCTCCGCCACGGAGTTCTCGTCAATCTGCCGATAGTCGTAATCGCCAGGTTCGGCTTGCGCCACGAGTTCGTCGTAGTTATTCCGATGCGCCCACGGCGGCGCCTCGCCGCGGAGCACAACGAAATGCTGCAAGGATGGCGCCTGAGTCCGCAATCGGTCGACCAGGGGCGTGAATTCCGGATCGAAGCAGAGCACGCGCGGCGCCGAATCGTTCAGGATGTACGCCAGCTCTTCGCAAGAAAGCCGGATGTTCAGCGGCAGCAGGATGGCGCCAAGCTGGGGCACGCCGTAGTACGCTTCGAGCAACCGATGGCAGTTGAAGCTGAGGTACGCCACGCGATCACCCTGCTGCAAACCGAGCAGGGTGAGAGCGCTCGACAGTCGATTGCAGCGCTCGTTGAATTCAGCGTAGGTGAATCGATGATCGCCGCAGACGACGGCAGTCTTGCGGGCAAATAATCGCGCGGCGTGCTGTTTGAATCGGACGGGAGTGAGAGGAAGGATCATGGGATTGAGGATTTGCGATTGCCGATTGCCGATTGTACGCCGAAAATCGAAATTGCGAAGCCGCTGAAGTCCCGGTCGCTTTGAGGACCTCGCCTCCCGATCCTCAGTTGCCAGTCGGAGCCAATCGTCAATGGGCAATTCACCACTGCCGCTTTTCCACTCGTGGCCTCTCGGCCCGGCTCATCGCCTTGCGCTCGATTGCCGGATGCCGCAGACCACGTAACTCAGCTACGCCCTCAAGGACTTTTTCGACGGCATCCGCGATGCCGTCAGCTTCGGCGGCCGTACCGAGGAAGATATGGTGCGGCAGCCAGACAGCTTCTTCGTAAGCCGCGCGCTCGCTGACGGGGCATCGCACGGCTTTGAAGTCGACCGGCTCGCGGCCCCAGCTCAAGGCCGGGAAATCCTTGGGGTCGACGGGAAAGAGGGCGCTGCGATAGACCGGTTCGTAGAAGAGCCCGTCGCACGGAATGCCTTCCATCTCCAGCGCTCCGAGAAACGCCGCGCGCGGGACGCCATCGAAGTGTTCGGGCAGGTACTTGAACACGTACTGATAAGCGGCCACAGCAGTAATCCGAGGATCGCGCTTCAGCGTCGCCAAGCCCGCGATTCGGCTGATGCGGCTCTCGAATCGCTCCATGTTGGTCAATCGGATTTTGGCTTGGGCCGGCAATCGCCGCAATTGGCCTGCGAGCAGAGCAGCCTGAAACTCCGTCATGCGGTAATTGAACCCGATCAGGCGATGGTGGAACCGGTCCGTGGCGCTGGCCCGTCCACAGTTCGTGTAGGACTGCGCGCGCTCGAAGTATTCGAGCTTGCTGGTGATGACTGCGCCGCCCTCGCCGGACGTCATCAGCTTGCTTGATTGAAAGCTGAAGCAGCCGAGATCACCCGTGGCGCCCGCGCCCTTCTTGCGCCAGCGTCCGCCGTGGGCGTGAGCGCAGTCTTCAATCACGGCGAGCTTATGTTTCCGCGCGATGCGTCCGATCGCGTCCAGGTCGGCGAAACACATGCCGAGATGCACCGGCAGCAAAGCGCGCGTGCGGGGCGTGATCGCCGCCTCGATCTGCCGCGGGTCCATGCAGTACGTGTCAGGATCGATGTCCACGAACACCGGCACAGCGTTCAGCAGCAGGATCGGTCCGACCGTGCCTTCCCACGTGTAAGCTGGCACGATCACTTCGTCGCCGGGCGCGATTCCGGCCGCTTTCAGCGCGACCTCAATGGCAATGGTGCCATTGGCAACGGCCAGGCCGTACTTTGCGCCCTGGAATCGCGCGAAGTCTCGCGCGAACCGGTCCGCGCGCTCGTTCGGGAAGGGATATCCGCCCCAATTGCGGCCCGTCAGGACCTGCTGCAAAGCACGCTCGTCCTGGCGGTCATAGACAGGCCACGCCGGAAACGGCTTTCGTCGAATCGGCCGGCCACCGGTAATGGCAAGCTTGCCCATGCGAGTTTGCAGTCCAGACCGTGGACTATAACACCCGGGGTGGCTCTCGTGGAATCGGAAATCGAGCCGTGCGGCGATCGACAGGCGTGGAAGAACGCTCTTTCACCAATTTCACCGATTGGTGCTAAACTTGGATCATGAAACGAGCCACAATCACCATTCCCGATGACCTCGAGAAGGCGGTGAATCTCTACGTGAGGGCGCAAGATGCACCACCGCCCCTGACAGCGGTAGTTCAGGCTGCTTTGCGTCATTACTTGAGTGAGCGCGGCTATTTTAACGGGGGCAAACCCCTCCTCATCCGGCCGGCAGCACGTGGAAGCGGCCACCGCGACGTCAGTGAGGCTCACGATCGCTATCTGGCAGAGCGATGAATCCGGAGGTCCTGGTAGACACGGGTCCGCTTTACGCCGCCGCTGATCCCGATGACGCGCACCATGAACGAGCCCATCGGGAACTGAAGCGGCTCGCCCGAGAGGGGCGGCAAGTGCTGGTTGCCTACCCCACTCTGCTGGAAGCCTACACGCTCGTGCTGTACCGTCTCGGAAATAGTGCCGCTAAGAACTGGCTTGATGACGTCCTGGGGAGTTCCGCCCTGCTCAATCCTAATCCTGAAGACTACCGTTCCGCCGTTCGTAGACTGTCCAGATTTGAAGATCAACCAATCACGTTGTCTGATGCCACATTAGCAGCCATTTCTGATCGCCTGCGGGTCGAGGTTTGGACCTACGACCATCACTTCGATCTGCTGCGAACCGCCGTGTGGCGTTGACACGAAGGACGACCCGAACGGCCCCGTCCGACGCTGTGCTATCCTGAATTCTTCCGAGGTGACTTCAACCTGAAGACTATTGCCATCATCGGAGGCGGTCCCGCCGGTGCGACCGCGGCGGAACGCCTGCTTCGCGCGCGGCCCGACCTTCACGTGGTCCTGTTTGAGGAGAGGATCGGTTGGGAAAAGCCGTGCGGCGGCGGTCTGCCTTACAAGGTTCTGGATCGCTACCCGTTTCTGCTCGACGCGGTCGAGCCTCACTTCGTGACGCGCGAATGCGAGTTTGTGGCCGGCAACGGCGATGCCGCGCGATTCACCATGCGGCGCCCCCTCGCCATCTACTCGCGTGCGGTGCTGAACGGATTGCTGCTCGATCGGGCGCGCCGGGTGGGCGCCGAGATTGCGGCCGATCGCGTGATTGAATTGCAGCGAATGAGCGACCGGTGGCAACTGCGGACGCGGCAGGGCGGTCTGCATGCCTGCGATCACGTGGTTATCGCCGCCGGCGGCCGGACCACGCTGCGACGCCAACTGGCGCCGGCGTTCAAGCCCGAAGATCTGCTACTGACCTTCGGCTACTTCGTGCCGGGTTGCGACGATCTGCTGCGCGTCCAGTTCTTCCACGGGTTTGAAGGCTACGCCTGGGCATTTCCCCGCCCCGGTCATCTCTCCGTCGGCATTGCCGCCAACGCCGGCCAATCGACGATGGCGGACCTGAAAGAGCGCTTGCACGGCTTCATGCGGCAGTACGGCTACGACAGCAAGGAAGCGCCGGTTTTCAGCCACGTTCTGCCGGTATTGAGCCGCCGCAGTTGGAAGCAGATGAGGCTCGCCGGCGACGGGTGGTCGCTCGTCGGCGACGCGGCCGGCCTGGCCGATCCGATCACCGGCGAAGGCATCTATTTCGCCATGCGGTCGGGCGAACTGCTGGCCGATTGTTTGGCTGAGAATGCGCCGGACGCTTATCCTGGACGCGTCTGGTCGGACTTCGGCAGCCGCCTCGCCTTCGGCGCTCTCCTGACCCACCCTTTTTATCTCGGCAATTTTCTCGGGCTGCCTTCCACCACTCGCATGATCCAATTGGCGCGCCGTACTGCCGTTTTCCGGGACCTGCTTCAGGATCTCATCGACGGATTGCAGTCGTACCAGACTCTGGCGCCGCGCGTCTGCTGGAGTTTTATTCGCGCTCTGGCCGAGATGGCGATCGAACCCTTCCGCGGGTCAGGCTCAGGGACGAACGGTGCCGCCCCACGCGAGGCTGGAATCCCAGGCGCTTGAACCTGAGGATGTGCGTTCACTGCGCCATAACCGCCGCGGATGATCTTACTGGCAAGTCCAGCATATGATCCCCGCGATTCTGACAAATCAAGAAAGCCCCGGGGGAGGAAACAACTATGAGAACGAGATGGTCTATGCTGTTGCCAACCGTGATCGTCTCAGCGTCAGTGTCGGTAGCGCAGACTGCGAGCGTGACTCACAATACGTGGACGAGCGGAGCACCGATCCCCACAGCCGTGTGGTTCCCGGCAACAGCCGCGCTCGACGATAACCTGTACCTGGTCGGCGGCTGCGCGTCGGGTGGAACGGTGATCGCCGACACCCAAATCTACAATCCAGCCACAGACGTCTGGACCAGTGGTACGCCCCTCCCGACGCCCACGTGCTCGGCGGCAGCGGCGGTAGTGAACAACATCCTATATGTCATCGGCGGAAGCCCTGACGACGGAGGAGATACGGTGCTCAACTCGGTCTGGGCATACAACCCGAAGACCAACAAGTGGGTCGCGAGGTCTCCGATGCCGACGGCGAGAGATGGTCTAGCAGTTGACGTAGCGAACAGCACTATCTACGTCATTGGCGGGAACTCCTGCTGCGAGACGTATCCAACTGTCGAGAGCTATGACACTCTCACCAATGCTTGGACAGAGGAGACTCCCTTACTAACTGCGAAAACCAACACTTCGACCGGGATATTCGGAAGTAAAGCCACCGACCTCACAATCGTAGATGCTGATGGTTCCTTAACGGTCACCCCCACGGAGGAAACCGGCGACAACGAAAAGTATAGCGTACTCAAGAACTTCTGGACGGCCCTTGCTCCCGACCCAACACCCCGAGACGCCGCTTGTGCCGGGGCGATCGGCTCGGAACTTTACGTCGCTGGCGGCCGGGGGACCAGTGGATCTGCCATCGGTACTAACGAGTCGTTCGAGCTGTCTATGAACACCTGGAGTACGCTGGCGTCCATGACGTCGGCAACCGCCTTTGGTGGTTCGGCCGTCTATCAGGGACAGTTGTACTGTTTCGGCGGGTCAACAGGCTTCTACGGTGACGCCAGTAACAACGTGCAGATTTATCAGCCCTAGTAAGATACGATTCCGGGTTTCTGCGATCACCTGAACGCCCATAATGGCGGCGCTGCGGATGCGATCAGACACTGGGCCAACGCGGAGCCTTATGGCGAAAGGTCTGGCAGAAGCCGGGTCATGGGGGATGACGCACACCGACCATCTCATCAACCGAACCGCTACCGATTCATCGCCCAGCGTGTCGGCATGGATAAAATGCGCGAGATATTCACCGGGGCCAAGGCTTCACTACTTAGCGGGACGAGTCTGAGCCCGCAGGTGCGGGGGGAGCTGATGAACCGGAGGGCCTATGCGAAGGGCAGGCCGTGAGAGGAGTAACCATGACGCGCGATGCCATTCTGAGGGAATTAATGGTAGAACGCGACCGTCTCGATGCCGCGATCGCTGCCCTGGAGGGCAGACGGAC
>JASHQD010000711.1 GCA_030037755.1 Terriglobia bacterium | reverse complement strand
TGAAGTCCGCCGAGCCTGCGCTCGAAGCGGCCGCGCTTACAGCCGCGGACGTCGATCTGCTCGTTGGCGTCAGCACCACTTATCTTGGTCTTCCTTCTTTCGCGGCCAGCGTTCATGCCGCCCTCCTGCTTCGCGAGAACGCAGGGGCGATCGACATCGGTGGCGCTTGCTGCGGTGTTCTCTATGCGCTGGCTACCGCGACCTCTCTGCTCTCGACGATCAACGGGCGCATCGCGCTGATCGTCGCTTCAGAAGTCAACAGCCGCAGGCTCGCGGGCGTCGACGCGCCGCCGGAGTTCCGCGCGTTGTTCGGTGATGCCGCTTGTGCCTTCGTGCTCGAGCGTACGGATGCCGGAGCGGGCGCGCCAGGACGGCGTCTGCTCGAATTCACTTGGGGCGCGAGTCCCACGTACGCGGCAGCGCTCGGTGTCGCGTTCCCGCCAGGCGGCACGCCTCGAGTGGAGTTTCGCGGCGAGCAACTCGCCGGCGCTGCGGTCGAAGCGCTCGAGCGAGTCCTCGACCGTCTCGCGACCACGAGCGGCACCTCGCTCGCGGACGTGGACCAGTTCGCGCTGCACGAGCCGAATCCGCGAGTCGTCGGAATGCTGGCGCGCAAGGCCGGGATTCCGCTCGAAAGAGTGGCGCAGACGTCGCAGACTTCGGGCAATCTCGGATCGGCAACCTGCGGCGTCAATCTCGGCAAGGCCCTGACAGCGACTATGCAAAGCCCTCAGACCGGGCACGCGCCCGTCATCTTTGCCGCCGCCGTCGGTCCCGGACTGTTGTGGGGCGGCGCGCACATCGGGTGAGCCACCAGCGTCGTGCCCTCTGCTTCGCTCATAGAGCGTCCGCTACAGCCGTTATCTTCTCGGCGCTCATAGAGCGCCGCTACAGCGACTACTCGCAACGCAGCGCCACGAGAGGATCCACGCGCATGGCGCGCCGCGCCGGCAGGAAGCAGGCAAGCAACGCGACCGCGGTCAGCGCCGCCGCCACCATCGCGAAGGTCAGTGGGTCAGAAGCCGCCACCCCAAACAGGAAGCTCCTCAGAAACCGGGTGAGCACAGCCGCCAGCGCCAGACCGAGCCCGAGGCCGGCGATCATCAGCCGCAGGCCTTGCCCCAGCACCATGCGGAAGACGTGACCCTTCCCGGCTCCCAGCGCCAGCCGGATCCCGATCTCGCGCGTGCGTTGCCTCGTGGTATAGGCTACGACGCCGTAAATTCCGATTCCCGCCAGCAGCAGCGCCAGCAGTCCAAAAGCACCCGAAAAGGTGACCGAAATCCGCTCGAACACCTCCCCCATCCCGGTACTCGTCTGCAGACTGTTGACGTCGAATACGGGCAGGTCAGGGTCGAGATCGTGGATGGCTTGCTCGATCGCCGCCGCATAAGCGCGCGGATCGCCGGAGACGCGCGCATGGATGATCAGCGGATCTTCGTAGTCCTGGAACAGGGGCACAAAGACGGCGGGCACGGGCGGGTAGACCAGACGCCGATACTTCGCGTTGGCCACGACGCCGACTACCGTCCACCATTGATCCCAGAGCCGGACGCGCCGGCCGAGGGCATTCATGCCCGGCCAATAGCGATCGACGAAGGCCTGGTTCACCATCGCCACCTGCTGCGATTTCAAGTCGTCAGCCGCGGTGAAGTCGCGCCCGGCCAGAAGCGGAGTGCGCAACGTGCGCAGGTAATCGGGACCGACGGTGGCGCGGTCCGCGGTCATCGTCTCGTGCAGGCGCGGCAGGTACCCTTCGGGTTCGACGCCGTCTTCGTGGATCGTGTAGCTTAGCGGCGAAAAATCCGCGAGCGTCGCGGACTCGACGCCCCGCATGTTCCGCACCTTGTCCAGCACCTGGCGGTCGAACGCCACCGCCTGCTGTGGCGTGTACCCTGACGGCGCCAGCTGGTAGTAAGCGAGTTCAACGTGGCCGGCATCGAAGCCCATGTCAACCCGCCGCGCTCTTTGCAGGCTGCGCGTGAACAGGCCGGCGCAAATCAAGAGTAGCAGGGAGAGGGATATTTGCGACACCACCAGCGTGCTCAGCAGGCGCGTCTTGTGGAACGGCATCGACGTACTTCCCGCTTCCTCTTTCAGCGCAGCCATCAGGGGCACGCTGGAAGATCGCAGCGCGGGCAACGTGCCGAAAATCAGCGCCGTCAGGACAGAAACCAGGAGGGTGACCAGGAACACGGTGACGTCGACGTGCCCGTTCATGGACAACGGCAGATTGACGGGTGGAACGAAGGCGGCGAAAGTTCCCGAGGTCCAGGAGGTGATCGCGAGAGCGGCCACGCCGCCCCCGAGCGCCAGCATCAGGCTCTCGATCATCAACTGGCGCATCAGTTGCCAGCGCGACGCGCCTACCGAGAGGCGGATGGCGATCTCGCGCCGCCGTCCGATGGCGCGCACCAGCAGCAGATTGGCCACGTTGGCGCAGGCGAGCAGCAGCAGCACCAGCGCCAGCGCCAGCAGCATGGGCAGCGAGCGGTAGAGATAGACGTTGACGCCGAAGGGCGAGCGCCAGAGCGGGTCAAGCGTGATGCGGTTGGCTCCGCGATGGCTTTCCGGCCACTGCTCCGCGATCTGCTGCATCACCGTGTTCAGTTCGCTCTCCGCATGGCGCGCGTCGATTCCCGGTCTAAGCCTGCCGAGCACGTTCAGCCATGCAACGCCCCGGTCGTCGATGGAATTGAAGCCCCAGACCGCCTGCTCCATGCCCAGCGGAATCCAGAGATCGGCGCGAATTCCGGCCATGCAACCCTGGAAGCCCGGCGGCGTCACGCCGACGATGGTGTAGGGATGCCGGTTGATCTCTACCGTCTTGCCCATCGCGCCGCGGTCGCCGCCGAAGTGGCTCTGCCAGAGCGCATAACTGAGCACCACCACGGGCGCGCCTCCGCGAGCGTTCTCTTCGGCCGGCAGGAAGCTGCGGCCAAGTACCGGCCGCACGTCCAGGACCTCGAAGTAGTCGGCCGAAGCCAGCACGCCGTAAACGCGTTCCGGCTTGCCCGCGCCGGTGAACGATACGTAGTCGTGGTGATAAGCAAGCAGCCCGGACAAGGTATGGTTCCGGGTACGCAGGTCCTTGTAGTCGGGGTAGGAGATGGGCGGCGACGGATGCTCCGTCTGATCGCCACGCATGACGGTGACGAGATCGCGGGTGGCGCCCGCGCCGGGCACGGGATGGAGCAATGTGGAATTGATCCAACTAAACAGCGTACCGTTGGCGCCGATCCCGAGCGCCAGCGTCAGGACGGCCAAAAAGGTGAAGCCGCGGTCCTTCAGCAGCAGGCGAGCGGCAAAGCGGATGTCCTGACCAAGCGTTTCCATAACCAACCCCGGCTTCATGATGCGCCTCGCGCCGATCCGGATCAGTGACGCGAGTCACGCGCGGTTGCCGGTTGCTGGTCGCCGATCGTAGATCATGGATCGTTGATCGTAGTTCGTAGATCGGTCCTAAGACCGGGTGCTCGAGGTACGCCCGGGCTTCATCAAGTGAACCCATCGCGAACTCTTCCGCCATTGGGCTCGAGTTCGTGCTTCACCGCTTGCCCGATGATGTGCGGAATGCCGCAGAATAGCCTTCACTCGCACCGCAGCGCCGACATGGGATCGATTCTGGCCGCGCGCCGCGCCGGCAGATAGCTCGCGACGAGCGCCACGGCGGCCAGCAGCAGCGACACCGATGTCAGTACGGAGGCGTCGAGCGGCCGGACGTCGTAAAGCATCGAGCCTAGCAGACGAGTAACAGCTGTCGAGCCTACGATTCCGACCGCGATGCCCGCCGCGACCCAGGCCATGTTGCGATTCACCACCAGTCTCAGAACATCCCCGGCATCGGCGCCAAGCGCCATGCGGATGCCGATCTCGTGCGTGCGTTGCGCGACCGAATGTCCGACCACGCCCACGATGCCGACCGCGGCGAGCACGAGCGCCAGCACGGAGAAAACGCTGAGCAGCATCATGGGAAAGCGCGTCGAGCCTGTGGAGTCGTACACGACGTTTTGCATCAATTCAACGTTGGCCACGGGCCGGTCCGGGAAGACGTCTGCCAGGGCATTCTTGATCGCGGCTGTGTAGCTGGCTGGAGCACCGGTCGTGCGAACGACCAGGTTCATGATCGGCCATCCGGCCTGTCTGTAGGGACGCATGAACTGGGGCCGGACGGGATCGGCCAGGCCCGTGTTGTGAACGTCTCCCGCCACTCCGACCACGGTCAGGCGGGGTCCGCTCGATCCTCCCAGCAAAATGGCCCTGCCGATCGGATCCTCTTTCGGCCAGAACCTCCGGGCCATGGCCTGGTTGATGACGATCACGGCCGGCGAGGCCAGGGTGTCCTGGGGGGTGAACTCGCGGCCCTTCAGAATCGGAATACCCATGGCGCGGAAATAATTCGGACAGGCGACGCTGTAATCCGCGCCCGGCAGTTCACCCGGCTTCGCCGGAGGCTGCCCCTCGACCTGAAATCCGCGGCCGGCATTTCCTTCGAAGGGCAAATGACCGACGGCTCCCACCGAGACCACGCCCGGAATCGCGCCCACGTGCTCCTCGACGTCGTCACAGAATCTCGGCAAGTCCGGAGGGCCGTTGTAGATGATCTCCTGTGGAACCGACATCTGCATGGCGAGGACGTTCTTCGGGTTCAAACCCGGGTCGACGCCCAGCAGGCGCGTGGTGCTCTTGATCATCAGGCCGGCGCCGCAGAGCACCACCAGGGCCAGGGCGACTTCGGACGCCACCAGCGCATAACGCAACGTGTTCTTGCCGCTCGAAACCCCCGTTCGACCGCCTTCCTTCAGCGGCTCGCTGACGTCCACGCGCATGGCGCTCATTGCCGGCGCCAGGCCGAACAGCAGGCCCGTCACCGAGGAGACGAGAAGCGCGAAGGCGAAAACGCGGCGGTCGATCGGGATCGAGTCCACGGGTCGCAAGATCAATTGCAAGGCGTCGAGCTTGAAAGCCCGGAACAGAATCTGGTTGCTCCACAGGGCTACCACCAGTCCGGCCGCGCCGCCTCCGAGCGCCAGCAACATGCTCTCCGTAAGCAACTGGCGCGCGATCCGCCATCCGGCGGCGCCCAACGCGCGCCGGATCGCGATTTCCTTCTGACGCGCGGCGCCGCGCGCCAGCAGGAGATTGGCAACATTCACGCAGGCGATCAGCAGCACAAATGCCACCGCCGCCAGCAACGCAATCAACACGGTGCGCAGTTCCTTGACCCCGTAATCGCCGAGAGGCTGGACGAAGGCGCCCATATTCGCGTCTTCATTCGGATATTGTTTGACCAGGCGACTGGCGATCCCTTCCACTTCCGCGCTCGCCTGCGCGACCGTGACGCCGGGCTTGAGGCGCGCGATGGCGATAAAGCTGTTTTCGTCGCGACCGTAGTCGGTCTTGGTGTAGCCAACAGGCACCCAGAGTTTGCGCTGGCCGCTCCAGAACTGCCACTCGAACTGCCGGGGCATCACGCCGATCACCGTGAAGTCCGCCCCATCAATCTTGATGGTTTTGCCCAGCAGTTGAAGATCGCCGTCGTAGCGCTGCTTCCAGAGGCCATAGCTGAGGACCACCTCATGGTCCCTGCCGAGCATTTCTTCCTCGGGAGTGAAAGTGCGGCCAAGAAGGGGTTTGACGCCCAGCACCGAAAAGAACCCCGCCGAGACTCGCAGCCCCGAAACGGCCTCCGCTTCCTTTTCGTCGCCGCTCGGCGCAAGGTTGTAGCCTCGCCCGCCCGAGTCGAAGATCGCCATAGACTCAAACGAGTGGCTCTGTTTCTGGAAATCCCAGAAATTGGGCGCGGAGACGATGTTGTAATCGCCTGGATCCTTGCCAAACTTCTCCCACACGATGACGAGGCGCTTTGACTCAGGAAACGGCAGCGCCCTCAGAAGCGTGTCGTTGATCACGCTGAAGATCGTGGTGTTGGCGCCGATTCCGAGCGCGAGCGTCAGCATCGCCACAATCGTGAAGCCCGGGTTACGCGCCAGGTTCCGCAAACCGTAACGCGCGTCCTGAAGAAAAGTCGCCATGCTGCCACCCCAACCGGGACAGGAGTCCAACCGCCGGTTGGCAAATCCGCTGCCAGAGCCTCTTTCGCTCTAAATTATTGAACCAAGGGACATAAGTTTGGGCGTAGAGCACAGGGAGAGGCTCTGTGCTGATCGGTTTTAGCTCGGGCTGTTCGGAACCGAACATGAGAATCATGGGACCCCGGGACTCCTGAACGGAACGTCTCGGGTTCCTTGCGCATGCCTTCAAGGGCACGGCTAAAGTCGTGCCCTTGCTTGCCCCACCCGCCGTGCCCTTGTCTGCCCTTGTCGGCCTCGCCCGTCCATCATTGGACCTGCCAGGTTCTGCCGCTGTCCGATGTCGTCCAAGTCTGCCCTGACGACGCCCTGGCGACGCCGTGCGACGCGTCCGCGAACTGAATCGAGACGATGTCTCCCGTGACCGCGCCGCTCGCCGCCGCCAGCGGAACCGCGGACCAGTGCTCGCCGCCATCGCTCGAATGGTAGAACGCGCCTCGAAGTCCGCCTGCCCAGACATCGCGTCCCAATGCAAACACCACGCGGAACGTCACACCGGGCGCAACCGGCACCGGCTGCCACGTCCGGCCGCCGTCGAGCGATTTCTCCACCGTGCCCGGATTGGATTGAGCCGAAGTCGCGTCCGCAGCGACTGCCCAGCGCACCTCGGATTCCATCAGGCGCACGAGGCGCCGCGAAGCCTTTGGAGATTCGGCCGCAAGACTCTTGTGTAGCGACAGCACAGTAGGGGCCCGCTCGACGCCATGCGCCGGCGCCGTTTCGGTACCGAGCTCCGCCGAGACAATCTCCGGTGAGACAGGCTTCGGTGCCGCCTGGCCGGCGGCTACCGTCCCGGCCGGCCCTGCTGCCGTCCCTGGCACGCCTCCTACGCCGCCGGATTGAGGTACGGGCGCGGCCGGCGCTGGCGGGGGCGGCGCCGCTGCGACCACGATGGACTCCGGCTGCTTCGCCCCAGTCTCCAGAACCGTGGGTCCGGTGTTGCCGCTGGCCAACGTCAGCACCTCAGTGGGAGCTTTGCGCTCGTCGCCTTTCAGCACATGGGATCTCGCGGTGGCGGCGCTCTGCGCGCTCGGGAGCGCTCGCGCCAGCATTTGCCTCGCTCGAGCGGGCGGAGCCGGACTTGGCGCCGGGACGCGGGCGGCCTCACGGATTCCGGTCGCGGGCGGCGCCGGCGCGGTCTTGCCGGCCATCGTCGTGAGTGGCGCATTGGCAGGAGGCACGGCATGTGAGGTTGGCCGCCGCGTCGCCACCCAGAATGCGAACGAGATTGCGAGCAAGCCCGCGGCCGCGCTTATCGGCTGCCAGCGCAGCAGTCGCTGCCAGGAGAATCCGCCGCTTCGGGAACCCGCCTCCGCGCTCAAGCCGCGGACCGCTTCCGCCGCCTGCACGTCGGGCCGGTTGGCGCCGATCACAAGCTGGACCTCATTGCGGCACTGCGCGCACACGGCCATGTGCGCGATCACGCCCTGGCGCTCGCCGGGCGGCAGCGCGTGCTCCACGAATGCAGCGATCAGGTTCGAATCGAGATGCGGTG
>JASHQD010000710.1 GCA_030037755.1 Terriglobia bacterium | reverse complement strand
TCGGCGGACACCAGCACGTGGACAATCACACCTTGATTGACCACGCCAAGCCGCACTGCGCGAGCCGTGAGGTGTACAAGGGTGTGCTCGACGGCCACGCCGGCGGTGTGTTCAACGGCAAGATCGCGGTGCGCAAAGACGCGCAGAAGACCGATTCGAAGCAGAGCAACAAAAACCTGCTGCTCTCCGAAAACGCGACCATCAACACCAAGCCGCAGCTGGAAATCTTCGCCGATGACGTGAAGTGCACGCACGGCGCGACGATCGGTCAGATCGATGCCGAGGCTGTGTTCTATCTGCGCTCGCGCGGCATCGGATTAGAAGAAGCACGCAATCTGCTGATTCAAGCCTTCGCCAACGACATCCTTGACCGCATCAAGTTCGAACCGCTGCGCTCGAGTCTGCGCGAAGAGCTTGGAGCGAGGCTGGCACAGCCCCGGAACACCGTGCTCCCCGACAGCGGCGACAGCCGGGCGAGTTCGCTCGAAGAAGCAGACTAGGGGAGATTGAGAGGCGCGATGGGTACGGCCGTAACACAGGAAATCGTCAACCAGGCGGAAGCGGCGTCTGTGGGTGCCGGGCAATCGTTCGATGTCGAGCGCGTCCGCCGGGATTTTCCGATCCTGCACCAGGATGTGCATGGCAAACCGCTGGTTTATCTCGATAATGCCGCCACCAGCCAGAAGCCGTTGGCCGTCATCGACGCCGAACGGGACTTTTATCTGCACGACTGTGCCAACATCCACCGCGGCGTGCATGAACTCTCCGAGCGCGCCACGCACAAGTACGAAGAGGTGCGGCGAAAGATACAGCGGCTGCTGAATGCCCGCGAGGTACACGAGATCGTCTTCCTGCGCGGCACTACCGAGGCGCTGAACCTCGTCGCGAACACGTTCGGCCGCAAGATTCTCAAGCCGGGCGACGAAGTCCTGATCACCGCCATGGAGCACCACTCGAACATCGTGCCCTGGCAGATTCTGCGCGACGAGAGGGGCATCGTGCTGAAGGTGGCGCCCATCAACGACGCCGGCGAATTGATCTGGGAGGAGTACGAATCACTGCTGGGCCCGCACACGCGGCTCGTCTCCGTGGCTCACGTGTCAAACGTCCTTGGGACCATCAATCCGTTGAAGCGGATCGTTCAGGCGGCACACGCCAAAGATATTCCTGTGCTGGTGGACGGAGCGCAGGCGGCGCCGCATATGCCGATTGACGTCCAGGAGCTCGATTGCGACTTCTACACGTTCTCGAGCCACAAGATTTTCGGCCCGACAGGCGTGGGAGCGCTATACGGGAAGACGCGCTGGCTCGAAACGCTGCCGCCTTACCAGGGCGGAGGCGACATGATCCGGTCGGTGTCGTTTGAGAAGACCGTTTACAACGCCCTGCCCTACAAGTTCGAAGCCGGCACGCCCAACATCGGAGCCACCATCGGTCTCGGCGCGGCGATCGACTACGTAGCGGCTCTCGGATACGAGAAGATGGCGGGCCACGAACACGATCTGCTCGTCTACGGCACGGAGCGGCTGTCAGAAATTACCGGCTTGCGGATCATCGGCACCGCGCGTGAAAAGGCGTCGGTGATTTCCTTTGTCGTGGAAGGCATACACCCTCACGACATCGGAACCATTCTCGATCACGAAGGCGTGGCGATCCGCACCGGGCATCATTGCGCCGAGCCGCTCATGCACCGGTTCAACGTGCCTGCGACCGCAAGAGCATCGCTGGCGTTCTACAACACGCGCAAGGAGATCGATCGGCTGGTCGCAGCGGTGCAGAGGGCGAAGGAGTTGCTGGGCTAAAGGGAGGGGATATTGAGTGCGACCGCTTTTGAAGCCGTTGCATTCCGACACTTCTCTGAACGCTGGAAAACTGGAGGCGATTGAGAAGCTGCCGACGGAGACAATCATGAAGTCTCTTTTGCCCGGCCATCCTCATTCGCTTAAGGCGCGTCCCGACGGACTATTCTCGACGGACATCATCGAATTAGGGTGTTGCGGGACCGAGGCGTGGACGTCGATTCGATTCCGCGCGAAGTCATTTCCCGGGTGCTTGAGTGAGGAAGGTGAACATGAAGCCAGAGATATATTGGATCGGCGGGCCTTGGCCGGGAAAGCTCGCGATCGTAGGCCGCCCCCGTGGAAACGACTGGCTGGAGGACGAGATTCTCGCATGGAAAGGCTTGGGCATTGATAGGGTCGTCTCATCCTTGACTCCGGACGAGGTGCGGGAACTGGGCCTTGAGGAAGAGGAACGCCTGTGCAAACTACATGGCATCGACTTCATTGCGTTTCCAGTTCCAGATCGATCGGTCCCGCGAGATTCTGATCGTGCGCTCAAGCTGATTCGAACTATTGATGAGCAACTCGCTCAGGGCAAAACCGTCGCGCTGCACTGCCGACAGGGGATTGGGCGGTCAGCGCTGCTCGCCGCCAGTCTGCTGGTGACGGCGGGTGTGGAGCCTAACGCGGCCTTCGCACAACTTGGCTCGGCGCGTGGTTGTGCGGTACCCGAAACAGCAGAGCAGCGGGAATGGGTTATCAATTCTGCCCGCGAAACGGCGCTGGTCCAGAAATGATCCGGACCCACTGCCGCGAAGATTGAGGCATCCATGGCAGATCTGAGCGGACTTTATCAGGAAGTGATCCTCGACCACAGCAAGCGGCCGCGCAATTTCCGGGTGATTGACGATGCGACGGCGCGAGCTGAAGGCTATAACCCCCTTTGCGGCGATCGCCTCACGCTGTATGTGCGCATGGACGGCGACAAGATTGGCGATATCGCGTTCAAGGGATCCGGATGTGCCATATCGACCGCGTCCGCTTCAATTCTGACGGAAACACTGAAGGGGAAGACTCGCGGAGAGGCAGAGGTCCTGTTTCAGACGTTCCACGATCTTGTGACGGGGAAGAACCACTCCGGGAACAATCTCGGCAAACTTGCGGTCTTTTCGGGTGTCTCGGAGTTTCCGGCGCGCGTTAAATGCGCCACTCTGTCGTGGCATACGCTGAAGAGCGCGCTCACTGGCGAGGCGGAGCAGGTTTCAACCGAAGCAGATGATGCCGACGATCAGGCAGCGCGCTAGCTCGGCAAGAAGAGCACTTGGGAGAACGCCGTTATGGAACATCCGCTGGCAGGCTACATGCACCCTATGACAGAGGCGCCGGCACATCCGGAAGACGGCGCTCATGCCGCGGTGCCGTCGGCGCAACCGCTTGGCGCGATGGAGCGCATCGCGATCTACGACCAGGTCACCGACATGCTCCACACCTGTTACGATCCCGAGATTCCGGTTGATATTTATGAGCTCGGCCTGATTTACGAAGTCAAGGTGGAAGAGACAGGTGAGGTCAACATCAAAATGACACTCACGGCGCCCAATTGTCCGGCAGCGCAATCGCTCCCTGCGGAAGTGAAGTACAAGACCGAAAGCGTTCCCGGTGTGACCGTGGCGAACATTGAGATCGTGTGGGAACCACCATGGGACATGAGCAAGATGAGCGAAGCCGCGCGGCTGCAATTGGGAATGATCTGAAGGAAGTCTAAGAGTCGAAAGTCGAAGGTTCAGCCATGAAACTTACTGCGCAGGAAGAATACGGACTACGGTGCCTGCTGCGACTGGCACGGCACAAGGCCAACGACAGTATGACGATCGGTGAGCTGAGCCTCGCCGAAGGCATCTCCACGCACTACGTCGCCAAGCTCCTGCGGATTCTGCGCCGTGGTGGCTTCGTCAAGGCCGCTCGGGGCCAGGCCGGAGGCTACACGCTGGCCCGTTCCGCCAGTGCGATCGTGGTAGGTGAGGTGCTGGCTCTGCTTGGCGGACGTCTCTACGAACCCGCCTTTTGCCACGAGCACTCCGGGAGCGAACTCCTGTGCACAAACTCCGTGGACTGCTCCATCCGCTCGCTCTGGCGTACCGTGCAACTGGTCGTGGATCAGGTACTGGCCCGCACCACGCTCAAAGACCTGGTGAGCGACGAACAGCAGATGACGGTATGGGCGGACAACCTTGTGCACATCTCCGCAGGTCCTTTGGCCGTCGCTGAGGCCGGACAGGGTTAGAGGGGCTCCGTGGACGTGGCCGCCCCCCTGAACAGGAATCCGATGCCGTCTGAGGCCGCTGAAATGTCGATCGTACCAAGCCCGCTGGGTGACCTGCACGCCGAGCGGGCAGCGCCGCTCATCTCATACCATGGCGCCGAGGTCCCGGCGCGCTTTGGCAACGTCGGGGCCGAGCACGGAGCAGTCCGCTCCAAGGTTGGGTTGTTCGACTTCAGCTTCCGTTCCAAATTCACGCTCACTGGCGAACATCGGACCCGTTTCCTGCACCGCATTATTTCAAACGACGTCAAGGGTCTCAATCCCAGCCAGGGTGTCTACGCCACGCTCTTGAGCGCGCAAGGACGAATTCTGGCCGATCTCTACATCTATGCAGATGCCGACCGGCTCTGGATCGACACAGACGCCGACCTTGCGCAGAAGGCGATGGCTATCCTGCAGCGGTATATCATCGCAGACCGCGTCGTCATTGAACCGAGCGCTCTTGGAGCGGTGTCTCTGCAAGGACCGGAATCAAGTGCCACGCTGGAGACCCTGTTCGGTGCTCCGCTTGGCGCCCAGCTCGCGTCGCGGGATGAACTGGGTCACGCAGCGGCAGACTTTGACGGGCATACGGCGCGTATTGTGAGGCGATCGAGCACCGGTGAGGAAGGATACGAGATCTGGCTTGAGCCTGTGGCGCTTCGGCAGCTCTGGAAACGAGCGCTGGAACGTGGTATCGTGCCTTGCGGTGTCGAGGCGCTGGAGAGCTTGCGAATCGAAGCCGGAATCGCCCGCTACGGACCCGACTTGGGCGAGGACACGCTGCCGCTTGAGGCGGGCCTGTTGAGCGCGCTCAGTTTCAACAAGGGCTGCTACATCGGCCAGGAGATTGTGGAGCGTGCGCGCAGTCGGGGCCACGTAAACTGGAAGCTGGTGGGCGTGCGTTTTCCGCCCGCCGCCGCGGTGCCTGACCCAGGCGAGAAGCTACGGCGGTCAGACGGCACTGAAGTCGGCGAGATCACCAGCGCTTGTTGGTCACCGACCTTCGGAGGCCCACGGGCGCTGGCTTACGTTCGAAGAGAAGTGGCGGAGCCGGGCACGTTTCTCAGTTCCGGCAGCACGACAGCTGAAGTGGCCGCCCTGCCGTTCCTGAAAACGGAGTGTACTTCGTCGGCAGAAGCAGGACGTTAGCTCCCTCTTACCGTTCAAATAATAGCCTCGATGCGTCTTTGCGAGTAGCCGTACGACAGTGATAGTGTAAAGGCAGCATATGATCTGGGTGGAGAGTATTGCGGTTCTTGTTTTGGTTGCCTTGTTCATGCGAAGGGTGCTCGGACTGAGCAAGCCCGGTCCGAAGTCTCGTTCGCCGGTTGCCGATGGACGGGTTCGCGTGTCGCGGGCCGTTGCATTGGAACTCGAAGCGCAATCAGCCATACTGGCCGTTTCACTGAATGAAGCCATGGAGGAGCGCACCTCCGGCGAGCCCGAGCTTGCCTGGAGCACGCTTCATCTGATGACCACGGCCCAATGGGTTCGGCAGGCAGAGACGCTCGGCTTGCTTCTGCAAGCGGTCATCCATCATTTGCCACTGGCGAGTCTGTCGCTTCCGGCGCGCAGGCTGGTACCGGAGTTCTTCAAGTCGGAAGTCATGCGCGGCTATTTGGAACTCCACGATGCAGCCGATCAGTTTGTATTTCGCGGCAAACCGCGGCTTGGTCTGCACGTGCGCGCGCTTGACCAGGCTGTGGCCAGGCTCACGACGGACTTCCTGGACGCGCAACCCGGACCGCTGTCGTTGCGCGATGACGACCTGTGGTCGCGTCTCGATCACGACTTCCACGACTTCGACCTGCTCACCAAGGAGACCGTGCTCACCGTCCGCGACTTCATCAGCTGCCTGCCGGCGCTTGCTTTGGAGAGCTTCTCTGCCGAGGTGATGCCGGCTCTGCGGCAAGGAGTCCGAGCCTACAACCGGTACCGGGACGCTTGAGACGATCCCTCGTCCGCGCCCGGCATTAAATGCAAAACTCAGAACGGCAGCGGCCTCAAATTGCGTAGGTCCGCAGCGCCGGGCTCACATCGAGAACAGCCTCGGTCGCCAGTTGGACCTCCTGCGCTGTAACTCCGGGCGCAGTTTCCTTCAGGACTAAGCCTTCCGGAACCACCTCGATTACGGCGAGCTCGGTGACGATGGTATCCACGACCGCCGCGCCCGTGAGGGGAAGCGTGCAGCGCTTCAGGATTTTGGGGCGGCCGTCTTTGGTCGTGTGCTCCATGGCAACGATCACGCGGTTGGCGCCCGCCACCAGATCCATACTGCCGCCCATGCCCTTCACGACCTTGCCGGGAATCATCCAGCTTGCGAGATTGCCCACCTCGTCCACTTCCATGGCACCGAGCACGGTCAGGTCGACGTGGCCGCCGCGGATCATGGCGAATGAATCGGCGCTTGAGAAGTATGCTGTACCCGGGATCTCGGTCACGGTCTCTTTTCCGGCATTGATGAGATCGGCGTCCTCCTGGCCCGCGACTGGAAACGGTCCCACACCGAGCATGCCGTTCTCGGATTGAAGCACGACCTCGATTCCCGGCGGGACAAAGTTCGACACGAGCGTGGGGATGCCAATCCC
>JASHQD010000709.1 GCA_030037755.1 Terriglobia bacterium | reverse complement strand
CGCTCAAATATCTGGAGCATTTGCCGGGCGGTCAATTCCCAGCGAAAGCGTTGCGATCTCTCGAGGCCCCTGGCGACCAGATCGGATCGCAGCGCCGGGTCCGCGATGACTCGCGAAATGGCATCGGCAAATCCCTCCGCCGATCGCGGAGGAACCATGATCCCGGCGTCGCCAAGGATTTCCGGAACCGGGGGCGCGTCCGCGGCCACCACCGGCGTGCCGGACGCCATGGCCTCAACCAAAGGGATTCCGAATCCCTCGTAGAGTGAGGGAAAGGCGAAGACGGCGGCGCCGGCGTAAAGCAGCGGCATGTCTTCGTCAGCGACGAAGCCCAGAAACCGTACGTCGTCTTGCGTGAGGCCTTGTTCGCCGACGCTCGCGCGCACTTTTGCTTCGTTCCACCCGCCCGCCGGGCCTGCCACCAGGAGTTGATGATGATGAGGCGCGCCCCGCCGGCGCAGAATCTTCATGGCCTCGATCAACGTTACCACGTTCTTGCGGGGATTGGCCGATCCCACCGTGAGGATATAGTCCTCCGAAACGCCGAATTTCTGCGCGACGTGCCGCGCAGCGGTCTTCGGATCTCGAGGCTGGTACTCATCGCGTGCTCCGTGGTAGACGACCTCGATCCTGGAGCGAGGAATTCCATAGAGCCGCTCGAGGTCGCGAGCGGTTGCTTCGGAGACCGCAACCAGAAGGCCGGCCTGGCGGGCATAGCGCCGGTCGAACAAGCGCAATACCGTGGCCGTATAACGCGGCAGAGTCTTCGGGAAAAGCACTCCAATCAGATCGTGGACGGTCAGGATCGTGGCCGGCCTGGAAGGCAAGCCGAGCGGAATCGCCTGCATGGCTCCCCAGAAAACGTCAAGGGCATCCTTGCGAATCATGCGCTTGAGATCGGTCTGCATCCACAGAGTGCCCGGCGCATAAGGAATCGCCGCACGCACGCGCTTAATCCAACGAGGGTCGTCGCAGGGCAGCGCAAAATCGCGGTTCGAATAGAGGTAGTATTGGTTGCGCTGGTCGAGACGGACCAGTTCCTGGAGGACGCTGTGGAGGTAGACCGATGATCCCGTGCGCCAGACGGATAACAGCCTCGCATCGATGCCAATTCTCATGAGCAGTAGCACAGCCACTCCTGGCTGTGCTGTCAGACAACGGAACAGCCGGTCCCGGCTGCGCTCCTACATCAGAAGATCCTTGCCAAAGCTTTTGAAGCCATGCACGTAGGAATGATACTCGCCCCGGAGCAGCAGTCTGACCGTGGGAGCGATCCGGCGGTGCCGCGCGGTTCGCTGGATCTCGGCGCGGCAGCGCGCGAATTCCAGACGCCGGCGGCTTTCGCGGATGAATTCATCCAGAACATCCGGCGAGACCGCAACCGCGCCGGCTCTCAATGCTTCCAGGCGCTGCAGCATCGCATCCCATCGCCGGACCTCGCGCTCGTAGCGCTCCGCACCGGGCGTTCGAACGCCTGCCGACCATTCGCGCCACCATTGTCCGTCGAACGTGCGATTGTAAGCGCTATTCCGCTCATGACGGCGGTAATACATCAGGGGCTCGTCCACGGCCTGGACCTCGGAGATGGCGTGGGCAATGAAGACGATCCAGTGATCGTGCCCCCAGGTTACGTCGTCCACGGGCAGGACTGACGCGCGCAAGCGCGAGCGCAGAGCGATGGTGGCGCCTTGAACGGCCAGGTCTGCGCCGCGTACGAGATCGCGCGCGGCGTGACGCGTGTCGAGATGCATGCTGCCGGCAGCCTGGAAGATCGTCCGGCCCAGCGGACGCAGGGCCGCGTCGGTGAGCTGCGCGTCGCCGTAGACCAGGTCCACGCGATCGTTCGCGGCGAACGGCCGCAGCATGCTTTCGATCTTCGTCTCAAACCAGACGTCATCCTGGTCGCTCAGGAAGATGATGTCGTGGCTGGCCTCGCCGATGGCGTGCTCAAAATTCTTCGCGTAGCCCAGGCGTTGCGGGGTTTGTGCGAGGCGAACGACGGACGGAAACCCCGCCTCGAACCGCTTGACGATGGCCAGAGACTCGTCCTCGGAGCCGTCGTCGGAGACGATCACTTCATCGGGCGGCCGCGTCTGCTTCAGGATGCTTTCTAGCTGTGCCGCAATGAAGGGCGCGCCGTTATACGTGCAGAGCGCCACGGAGACTCTGAAATTGCGATCCATACCACAATCTGATCCAGGATTCGCGTCCTGACCACCAGTTATGCATTCTGGCACATACGGGAAGCGGTCGCCAGCTTCGAGCGGCAGCGGCCTCGTCATTTATAATGCGGATTGGGCAATCCCGATCCGCGACGCCGCCGGGATCGGGATAGCCGCTTCCAATAACACTCGAATCCAACTCGAAGACGAGTGAAGCAGCTCTGAAAGGAGAAACAATGCAGAAGCGCAAACTGGGAAAAGGCAATCTGGAAGTTTCGGCCCTCGGGCTCGGATGCATGGGTATGAGTTTTTCCTACGGTCCACCTAAAGACAAGCAGGAGATGATCGCGCTGATCCGGGCGGCGGTCGAACGCGGCGTCACATTCTTCGACACGGCCGAAGTCTATGGCCCGTACATCAACGAGGAACTGGTCGGCGAAGCTCTCGAGCCCTTCCGCGGTCAGGCGGTGATCGCCACCAAGTTCGGGTGGAGAATCGATCCCAAGGTGGAGCGAGGATTGGCCGGCCTCGATAGCCGGCCGGAGCAGATCAGGCGCGTGGCCGACGCCTCGCTGAAGCGGCTGAGGGTCGATGCCATCGATCTGTTCTATCAGCACCGCGTCGATCCGGAAGTACCGATCGAGGACGTTGCCGGCACGGTGAAGGATCTCATCCAGCAAGGCAAAGTGAAGCACTTCGGTCTTTCGGAAGCAGGCGCTCAGACGATTCGCCGGGCGCATAAAGTGCAGCCGGTGGCCGCGCTGCAAAGTGAGTACTCGCTTTGGTGGCGAGAGCCGGAGCAGGCGACGCTGCCGGCGCTCGAGGAACTCGGAATCGGCTTCGTGCCGTTCAGCCCGCTCGGAAAGGGCTTCCTGACAGGAGCGATTAACAAAGACACGCAGTTCGACAAGAGCGACTTCCGGAGCATCGTCCCCCGCTTCTCTCGCGAAAACCGCGAAGCCAACCAGGCGGTTGTCGACTTAATTGCTGAATTCGGCAGGCAAAAGCACGCGACGCCTGCGCAGATCGCGCTTGCCTGGATTCTGGCCCAGAAGCCCTGGATGGTGCCGATTCCGGGCACGACCAAACTCCACCGGCTCGAAGAGGACCTCGGAGCCCTGAACGTCGAGCTCACGGCGGACGATCTTCGCCGGTTGGACGAGGCCACTTCCAAGATCAATATCCAGGGCGATCGGTATCCCGAGAATCTGCAGAAGATGGTCGGCCGCTGAGTGGCGGAGCTAGTGCACTGTCCGGTATTTGGTACCTCTGTCGTTGGATTCTGCCGTTTTCTGGCAGGATACTCTGGGCCACTTCGGTTCAGCGCTATGTTCATACGGCCCCAAGCGCTCCAGCGGTGGACTGTTGACTGTCGACTGTCGACTTGTGGCCTCTTTGGTTCCGGCTCTGCCGGGTTAGGTGAACAATGTAGCGCCGTCCCTTTAGGGTGGCGTGTGCTGGGCTAAAGCCCGACGCTGCAAGATCCGTCATTGTCCAGCCATTTCTCGGACACTGTACGAGACGATCCGGTATTGATAATAATTATAATGATTAATAAGTTACTCTCCTAAGGAGGTAAATTACCAAACAAAACCGTCAGGTATCTCAAAACAAGGCACTTAACGTTTGGAAGCATTCGTGCTATGGTGCATGAAATGGGTCGAAGGTGTGCGCCGCTTGGCAACCTGTCGAACCGTACGCCGCGCTCGAGAAAAGCGGGCCTCTCAGTGTTAAAGCATGAGATAGAATATTGACGATGCCGACAGCTCTTCGGCTTCGTCTTTAAAAGGAGTCACACGATGGTCACGCTCAATGTGAATGGCGTCCGGCACCAGGTCCAGGCGTCTGACGACACTCCCTTGCTCTATGTCTTGCGCAACGACCTCCAGTTGATCGGACCGCAGTTCGGCTGCGGACTCGCCCAGTGCGGAGCCTGCTCCGTGCTGGCCGAAGGCAGGGAAGTGCGTTCCTGCGTCATGCCAGTCTCGGCCTTCGCCAATCAGGAGATCACTACGCTCGAGGGCCTGCCCGCCAGGTGGGCGAAACAGAAGGGTCTTTCACCCGAAGCGGCGAAGAGCGCGCTTCACCCGGTCCAAGAGGCGTGGATCGAGCAACAGACGCCTCACTGCGGATTCTGCCAGAACGGGATGATGATCAAGGCGACCGAGCTGCTCGAGAGCAATCCCAATCCGACCGTGGCCGAGATCAAGGAAGCCTTCACCACGTCGGGGCCGTCGCCGCATCTGTGCCGCTGCGGCACGTACAAGGCGATCCTTGAAGCTGTGCAACACGCCGCCACCATCATGACGCAAAGGAGCTAAGCGATGGCCACCACGAGCCCAGGACACGCGAACGTTACCGGACCAACGCTCTCCCGCCGCGATTTCATCCGGACGGGCGGCGTTCTGGTCGTCGGATTCAGTTTCATCGGCACGAAGGCTCTGAAGGCCGATGCTGGCAGGCCGGCGGCGATGAAGAACACCCTCGATCCCACTCTGCCCGGCTCGTGGATCGAGATTCACCCCGACAACACGCTCCTGATCCGCACGGGCAAGAGCGACTTCGGCCAGAGTACGACCTTCACCGCTTACCGGCAGATTGTCGCCGACGAACTGAGCGTGCCCTTCGAAGCCATCACGACGGTGGTGGCGGGAGACACCGATAGCACGCCCGACGGCAGCGGCGCCTTCGACTTTCTCGGCGAGGGAATGCCCAACATCCGCAAAGCGGCTGCTTACACCTACCAGGCGCTGCTCGATCTCGCGTCGGAGCGGCTCGGCGTGCCGAAGGACAAGCTCTCCGTCAAGGACGGCATCGTTTCGGGCGGCGGCAGGACCATTTCCTACGGCGACCTCGTGAAGGACCAGCAGTTGAAGCTGACCATTCCCGTCAGCGGCGACCTCACCAGCATCATGGGGCTGACCATCGAGGGCAATCCGCCCATGAAGCCTGTCAGCCAGTACAGCGTGATCGGCAAGTCCTTCAAGAATTCCATTATCAGCTCGAAAGTGGCGGCGAAAACAACCTGGGCGACGGACGTACGCCTCCCGGGCATGTTGCACGCTCGTATGGTTCATCCCAAAACCCTCGGCTCGACGCTGGTCTCCGCCGGGACTTTGGACAAGACCAAGTTCCCGAATTCGCAGCTCATCGTAAAAGGCAATCTGGTGGGAGTGGTCGCCCCCACGGAGTGGGAGGCGATCCAGGCGTCCGAGCAGGTGGCCAGTGGCACGAAATGGACGGAGTGGAAGGGCTTGCCCGGCAACGAAAAACTCCACGAGCATCTTCGTCACCAAGCCGACTGGACGAGCACGCCCGTGGCGAAGGGCGACGCCAACAAGGGTGACGCGGCGGCCGCGCTCGCTGCAGCGCAGAAGAGGCTATCCGCCACCTACCAATTTTCGTACATGAAGCACGCACCGATCGGCCCGACCATGGCCCTCGCAGACGTGAAACCGGACGGCACGGTGCACATCTATACGCACAACCAGAATCCACAGGCGCTGCGAGGCGAGATCGCCATGATGCTTCGCACCACGCCCGAACACGTGATCGTGCATGTGTACCCCGGACCCGGACACTACGGACGGTCGAACGGCGGAAACGCCGGCGCTGAAGACGAGGCGGTGCTCTTGTCGCAGGCGCTCGGCAAACCGGTGCGCGTGCACTGGACTCGCGCCGACGATATGAAGTGGTCCACGCAATCGCCGGCGGCCTTCTCCGACGTTCAGCTGGCCGTGGACGAAAAGGGCAAGCTCGCCGCTTACCAGATTGACCACTACATGCCCGCCATGCAGGACGACCGGCCCATCGGTGCGGTCCTCGCAGGTCTCCCCACCATGCAAGCGCCGCAGCCGAAGGGTGATTTCGTCTCTTCGACGGTCAACGGGATTTCCGATCCGTGGATTTACGCCCAGACCCCGAACGTGATGGAACTCGGGCACGGCACCTTCCAGGTGGGACAACAGGCTTCGCCTCTGGCCGTCGGTCTGCGGGACCACAGCATGCGCACGCCGGGACAGTTTCAGCAGAACTACCCGCGCGAACTGGCGATCAACGAAGCGGCGGCGCTCGCAGGAGCGGACGCCATCCAGTTCCGGATCGACCACGCGAGCGAAGAGCGGGTGATCGGCGTGCTGAAAGCGGTCCGTGACGCTTCCGGCTGGGAGACGCGTCCCTCGCCGCGTCCCGATGCCGTCGCCACGGGATCAACGCCAGTGCGCGGCCGCGGAGTTTCAGTGATGTTACGCAGCCGGACTTACTGGGCCTGCGTGTGCGAAATCGCCGTTACTCCCGCTACCGGTGCCGTCGTGGTCGAGAAGTACACCATTGCGGTAGATCCCGGCATCGTCGTCAATCCGATGCAATTGAAGCGGCAAGTGGAAGGCGGAGCCATGATGGGAGTCAGCCACGCACTCTTCGAAGAGGCGACGTTCGATGAGAGCGGAATCACCACGAGCGATTGGATCTCCTATCCCATCCCCACGATGTCGGACATGCCTGAAATCAACGTCGTATTGCTGAACAATCCGAAAGTCGGAACCTACGGTGGGGGTTCGGAGGCCGCCAACGCGCTCGCAGCCCCTGCAATTGCGGCCGCGCTCCACGATGCAACCGGAAGAATCCTTCGGCGGCTTCCGCTGAAACCTGCATACGTGCAAGCAATGCTTAAGACGTAGGCATTAGTCCCGCTATCGCAAGATTCTGCCCTTTTCTGGCGGGGCATTTTGGCCACTTCGGTTTGGCCCTTTGTTCATACGGTTCGAAAGTCTCCACCTGCTGACTGTTGACTGTCGACGTGTAACCTCTTTGGTTCCCGCTCTGCCGGGTTAGGTTATTGAAAACACAGTTGGTTAGATCTTGAAAGCCGTTAGGTTATTGAAAGGCAACGTCTTAGTTTCAGTTTGGGGCGTCAGAAGTGACCGGTTGATCACAATTAAGACCCCGTTTAAGGCCCGTTGAGCGAGCAAATGGCCCGAGAAAACACGCAGGTTGTCGTGATATTCTTACGAATCAACTTTGAACCCGAGTCGGCCAAAACTGCTGCGGTCCGGGTCTGAGCAGCAAGGCGAATCCGTCTGGACACGAGGTGAAATGAAGGGCGTTATTCTTGCCGGCGGTACGGGGTCACGGCTTTACCCCCTGACGCGAGTGACCAACAAGCATTTGTTGCCGATTTACGACCGGCCGATGGTGTTTCATCCCATCCAGACGCTGGTAAACGCCGGGATTACGGACATCCTGCTGGTGACCGGCGGGCAGAACGCGGGCGATTTCCTGCGGTTGCTGGGCAATGGCAAAGACTTCGGCCTGAAACACATCAACTACACGTACCAGGAGGGCGAAGGCGGCATCGCCGATGCTTTGCGGCTTTCGGAACATTTCGCGGACGGCCAACCCGTCTGCGTGGTGCTTGGCGACAACATCATCGAGAACAATGTGGTCGCGGCGCGGGCCGCATTCGAGAAACAGGGCTGCGTCGGCGGGCACATCATCCTCAAGGAAGTGCCCGATCCGCAGCGCTTCGGCGTGCCCGTTTTCGAAGACGGGCGGATTGTCCGCATCGAGGAGAAGCCGCAGGATCCGAAATCGTCTTACGCCGTGATCGGGATCTACATGTACGACGCGACAGTGTTCGACTACATCCGCCGGTTGAAGCCGTCGGGCCGCGGCGAGTTGGAAATCACGGACGTGAACAACTTTTATCTGGAGGACGGCCGGCTCAGCTACAGCCTTCTGGACGGATGGTGGACCGATGCCGGCACGTTTGAGTCGTTGCTGCGGGCCAACGCCCTGGCGGCTGAGACCGGCGCGAACAAGTTGTAAGAAGTTGACAGCCGACAGTCAACAGTTGACACTCAAAGGCAAACGGAAATGTTGGCTAGATAAGTAGCTCATCGATTAAGGAGCGGGACTGCTTGAAACTTCTGGTTACCGGCGGCGCGGGATTCATCGGGTCGAATTTCGTCCGCTACTTCCTCAAGACGCATCCCGCGAGCTCCATTCTCAACCTCGACAAGCTCACCTATGCCGGCAACCTTGAGAATCTGGCCGAGCTTCACACGGCGCCGAATTACCGCTTCGTGCGCGGCGATATCGCCGATGCCGCGCTGATCGATCAACTTCTCGAAGACCGTTTCGACGCGATCGTGCACTTCGCGGCCGAGACGCACGTGGATCGCAGCATCGCGGGCGCTCGCGAGTTCGTCCAGACGAACGTGCTCGGTACTTACACCCTGCTCGATGCCGCGCGGCGCCGGCAGGTGCCGAGATTTCTCCATGTGGGGACGGACGAAGTCTACGGCAGCATGAAGCCTGGCGAATTCGCCAACGAAGGTTCGACGCTCGAGCCGAACAGCCCTTACGCGGCAAGCAAAGCCGGCGCCGATTTGCTGGCGCGCAGCTTCTGGCAGACGTACCGCTATCCGGTGCTGACCACGCGCTGTTCCAATAATTACGGGCCTTACCAGTTTCCCGAGAAGCTGATCCCGCTGATGATCGCGAACGCGCTCGAGGGCAAGAAGCTGCCGGTCTATGGCGACGGCTTGAACGAACGCGATTGGATTTTCGTGGAAGACCACTGCCGGGCGCTCGATCGCGTGCTCGAAAACGGGCGTCCGGGCGAAGTCTATAATGTCGGCTACGGGCAGCCGGTTGCGAACCTGGAGATTATCCGCCGGCTATTGCGGCTGCTGGACCGGTCCGACGAGCTCATCGAGTATGTCAAGGATCGTCCCGGCCACGACCGCCGGTATGCCCTCAGCACCGATAGGCTGCGCCGCGAACTCGGCTGGAACCCGGCGGTTGACATCGAGGAAGGGTTGAAGCGGACGGTGGACTGGTATCGTGGCCACGCCGATTGGATGGCCCGGGTGCGCGGCGGCGAGTATCAGGCGTATTACGAGAAGCACTACACGCGTCGCGGGGAGTTTCTGACCGAGCTGTGAAGAGTCGACTCTCGACTTTCACCTGAGAACTCGAATCATGGCATTCCGGATCGAATCCCGACATTTGAGCGACGACGTGGTTGTGCTGGCGCCCGACGTCTTTGGCGATCAGCGCGGCTTTTTCATGGAAACTTACCGCGGCGACCAGTTCCGCGAGCTTGGCCTCCCGGACGATTTCCCGCAGGACAACCAATCGCGCTCGCAAGGCGGCGTGGTGCGCGGGCTGCACTTCCAGTGGGATCGTCCGATGGGCAAGCTCATGCGTGTTACGCGGGGCGCGGCTTTCCTGGTGGCCGTCGACATCCGCAAAGGCTCGCCGGCGCTGGGCCAGTGGTTCGGCATCGAAGTCTCCGAGGAAAACAAGAAGCTGGTGTGGGCGCCGGCGGGTTTCGCGAGAGGATTCTGCGTTCTGTCCGATTTTGCCGACGTCCAGTACAAGTGCACCGCGACCTATAATCCAAAGGCCGAGTCGGGCATCCGCTGGGACGATCCCGCGATCGGGATCAAGTGGCCGGTGTCACAGGCGATCCTCTCGGAGAAGGATCGAACCGCGCGGACGCTGGCAGAGTGGCTGGCGACGGCGGAATCGGAAAGTTTCAGGTACGAAGGACCGCGCCAGCCTTGAGTGTCGACTGTGGACTGTCGACTGTGGACTTTGTAAACCTTTTTGGTTCCAGCTATAACCGCGTTAGAACATGAGAGTGATGCTTATTGGCGCTGGCGGACAATTGGGCGGCGACCTGCGAAGGTTGTTGCCTGCTGAAGACTGTATTCCGCTGACGCATGCCGATATCGAGATCACCGATTCGGAGTCGGTGCGCCAGGCATTCGAACAGCACCAACCCGACACCGTGATCAACACCGCTGCTTTCCATCGCGTCGACGACTGCGAAAGCCAGGCCGAGCGTGCTTTCCAAACGAACACTCTGGCTGTGCGAGGACTGGCACAGGCTTGCCGCTCTCGCGGTGTGGTCTTCGTTCACTTCAGCACCGACTATGTGTTTGACGGCGCTCAGTCGGAGCCCTACGTCGAAGCCGACCGGCCGGGGCCGTTGAGCGTCTATGCCGCGTCCAAGCTGGCCGGGGAGTATCTGGCTGCGGCGACGCATCCGAAGCACTTCGTGATACGTACCTGCGGACTCTTCGGCCTCGGCGGAAGCAGGTCCAAAGGCGGCGGCGGCAACTTCGTGGAGACCATGCTGCGAGCGGCCGCTCAGGGCAAGACTCTGCGGGTAGTGAGCGACCAGGTGGTGACGCCGACGGCCACGGCCGATCTGGCGCGCAAAGTGCTTGAATTAGTCCAAACCGAAGCCTACGGCTTGTACCATATCACCGCGCACGGGTCGTGCTCCTGGTACGAATTCGCCCGGACGATCTTCGATCTCGCCGGTGTGCAGGCGAATCTGCAGCCGGTAACCGCCGAGGCCTTCGGCGCGCCGGCGCGGCGTCCGCCCTACTCGGTCCTGCGCAACCGGCATTTGGAGCAGTTGGGTCTGGACGATCTGCCGGCGTGGCAGGACGGCCTTAGCCGCTATCTTGCCGAGCGCGCCAGGATACCTGGGGGTCCGTTCGGTGCCGAAGCGACGTTGGGGTCTGGTTGCCCGCCGGGGAGGGTTTAACTTTGGAGTCAAGGTTGAGACGTCGGAATGGGCGCCGGAGGCGGTTCGTTTTTCCCGCCCGCGACACAAGCTTTGAAGGTTATGCAGCAGCCGGTGCCTCAGGTCGTCTTCCAGAAGGATATCACCGGACAGACGTAGTACCGGATTAATCGAATACCAAGTTTATATCCCGGTGTGACCCGGGACTCCGTGATTCGAACCGAGGCGCAGGATGCGGACAGACACGGTCCATGTGCATCCTGCGCCTTTTCCCCAAGTCCCGTATCCTAGGTTGGAGGGCGCGTCAGCCGGACGCCGAGGCCAACAATGCGATTGACGACCTTCTGGTGAAACGAGGCCGGAGCCGGATGAAACTCCAGAAACGTCGTAGCCCTGAATTGGCCCTCCGCCTTCATAAGGAAAAAGTGGAGCCTTGCCCGCCGCACGGCACGAGAAGGCAGGTTGGGCATCGCGTCGAGCGGCTTATCAGCGAAGTACTCCTCAGTTCGGCGGATGAGGTACTCAGCCCGCGCGGTGCATGTCGCGTGGGCAAGCAGCCACGCGCGTTGCGCCTGCAGGATATTTATGTACTCGGCGCCTGGTTTGCCGTCCGGGAGCAGCCTGGCGGTTTTCGCCATAAAGTCCTCTCGCGAGCTATAGCTCACGAAGTCCGAACACTGCGGTGCGGAGGCGGCGGGCTTCTGGTCAAAATGCTTGAACATCACCAGGGTCCCGGCTGCCATGATCTCGTAATGCCGCATGCAGTCCCAACCTCCCTTCTTCATAGTGATGCCAAAGTAGGACCTCGCCAAGTCGTCGTAATAATCGCCTTCTTTGGCAAAGACATAGCCCGCTTTCTTGGAAAATTCCGGATCCTGCACGTGAGTCTGGTGAAGCTGGGTCTTCGATTCGACGTTAAGGGGACGAATGTGTCGCTCCGGAATCCCGAACCCGATGGGAAAAATGTTCGCTGTCGGTTCGAGAAGCTCCCTCTTGAAATAAGGCCGTAAGCCGGGCATAAGACACGTGTCGTCCTCGCCGTCGAGATAAATGACGCGAGGTGCCCAAGCCCGGCTTTTTACCAAGAGCCGCCAGTCAATCGCTTGCTGCCGACGATAACTGCTGTAGATGACGAGGTCGATGTTTCGGAAATTTCGTGAGCGGCGGGGAATGTCTCGAATCGGCCGCGACCACATTGTGAATCCCCGACCGTAAGAGGATGGGACATCCCCATACATGATGGACTTTCTCGGAAAGTCCACGCAATTCTCGCCGTAGAGATTCCGCAGCCCGATCAGCAGCGAGTCCGGCAGATAGTCGGCAACTGGCGCCGTCAAAAACAAGATCTTCAGCTTCTTGGCGGGTGTATTCACGTCTTGCAACCGGGTTGGCTAAGCAACAGAGCCAGAGGCAACCGTCAGGCTGCCGATTGCGCCCTTTGGGTCTCCCGAAACTGTGATGCCAAGAGGAGCGACCCAGAGTTGGGGCAGTGCGACAAACTAACCTCAGCCAGCTTAGCGTCACTGAATATTGGCGTCAAGGACTGCAAATCAATCACCGAACCTGCGGCGACTTCAAGAAGGAATCGCGGTACCCTCAAAATCAAGTCAGAATAAATCGACACTCGTCGGATTACCCGCGGCTACGACGGCGTGCCCCTCCTGATCGAGGAGGGACGGCCGGAGTCCGCAGTGGTTCCAGTGGTCCGTCCGAGCTTGACGATCACTTTCGGCAGCGGGTAACATCATAGTTACGATTGATCGCGGGCATGATGCTGACGGTTGTGCCGATGCGGGAACTTTGCAGCCCGGCGCTCGTTGCTGCCAGCATCTCCTTGCGTGCGTTGGCATAGCGCGGCTGCACGCCTGGGAATCGTGCGGCGCAGTATCGTGCCCTTTTTCACTTTGGTGCTCGCCGCGGACCCGGAAGCATGAGCTCGAATACTCTGGTAATTGAGGCAGGACGTACAGACCGGGAGTACTGGAAGGATCTGTGGCGGTATCGGGAGTTGTTCTATTTCCTGGCCTGGCGCGATGTCCTGGTCCGTTACAAGCAGGCTGTGCTCGGCGTCGCGTGGAGTGTTCTCCGCCCGCTTCTGACGATGCTCGTCTTTACGGTGGTTTTTGGCAGATGGGCCAAGCTCCCGAGCTATGGAGTTCCTTACCCTCTTCTGGTCCTGGCTGCAATGCTGCCCTGGCAGCTTTTTATTAACGCGATGCAGGAAGGCAGCAACTCGCTGGTCGCCAACACGAACATGATCACCAAGGTCTATTTCCCGCGGCTCATCGCTCCGGCCAGCGCGGTCGTGGTGAGCTTTGTGGATTTCCTGATTTCGCTGGTACTCCTGGCGTTCTTCATGGCCTGGTATCGGGTCACGCCCGGAGTGAGGCTGCTGGCCATTCCGGTCTTCACTGCGCTGGTGGTGATCGCGTCGCTGGGAGCCACCTCGTGGTTGTCGGCGCTTACCGTGAAGTACCGGGACTTTCGATTCGTGGTGCCGTTCATCGTGCAGTTCGGCATGTACGCGTCGCCCGTTGCCTTCAGCAGCCGGATCGTTCCGGAGCGCTGGCGCCTCTTATATTCGCTGAATCCGATGGTTGGCATTATCGAAGGCTTCCGCTGGGCGATTCTGGGAAAAGGCGCTGAACTGACGGGGATCAGCATCCTGCTCTCGATTTCAGGCGTGGCGGCGTTGCTGGTCAGCGGCGTCTGGTATTTTCGCCGGACGGAGCGCACATTTGCGGATGTCATCTAGCGGGAAGATCAGCCTGCCAAGAGCAAGCTTATGTCCGAGTATGTTATCCAGGCCGAAGGGTTAGGCAAGAAGTACATGATCGGCCACCAGACTCGGCCGCGATACGAGACCCTTCGTGATGCAGTAGTGGACTCATTCACCAGGCTTGGACGCCGCGGTCTTCGCCTTCTGCGGTCATCGTCGCAGAGCGTCTCCGATCCCGGACGCGAGGAACTGTGGGCGCTCCGCGATGTTTCCTTTGAGGTAAAGCGAGGCGATCGATTGGGGGTGATCGGCCGCAACGGCGCCGGCAAATCGACCTTGCTCAAGATCCTGGGCAGGATCACCGACCCCACGCGCGGGCGAGCGGCAATTCGTGGCCGCGTGGCCAGCTTGCTGGAAGTCGGTACCGGATTTCATCCGGAACTCACGGGGCGAGAGAACATTTTTCTGAATGGCGCTATCCTCGGCATGAGCAAGAGCGAAATCAAATCGAAGTTCGATGAGATTGTGGCTTTTTCCGAGGTAGAACGATTCCTGGACACGCCGCTGAAGCGCTACTCCAGCGGTATGCAAGTGCGGCTGGCTTTCGCTGTGGCGGCGCACCTCGAACCCGAGATCCTGGTGGTGGACGAAGTCCTGGCCGTAGGTGACTTCGCCTTTCAGAAAAAATCGCTGGGAAAAATGCGCGACGTGGCGCAGGGCGGCAGGACGGTGCTGTTTGTCTCCCATGATATGGGGGCAATCAATACGCTCTGCGAAAAGGCGATGCTTTTGAACGCCGGCTCGATTGTGGCTTCGGGCGCCACCCGCGAAATTGTGGCGAAATACCTCGATATGGCCAGCGGGCTCTACAGCCCGGTTCGCGTTCCGGTTCATCGCGGGGAGTTGCACCTCATTGGCGTCGATGTGACCCAGAACGGCAGGTCGACGAACGTTATCAACTCCAGGCAGCCCTTTACGATCGCCATCGAATATGAAAATGTCGAGGTCGTGCCTGGCTCCCGGCTTATGGTGATCCTTCGGAACCAGAAGGGCGAAGTGATCTTTACGACGTCGGATTACGACGACCTCACAGAGCCTGCCGCCAATCGGCGAACCGGCCGATTCATCAGCACCGTGACCATTCCAGCCAAGCTTCTCAAGGAAGGCTCGATTTACGCCACCGTCGCCGCGGATGTTCGCAACGACCGAATGATTTGTGTTGTGCCGGACGTCTTGCGCGCCGACGTCGTTGACCCCGAATGCGACCCATATGCGGAAACACATCGGCGTGACGGAGTAGTTGCACCGATCCTTACATGGCACATGGTCCCCGTCGATAGCTCTCCTCCCGCTGAGCAGTCCAAATGGGAAGCTCGGTCGACGAACTCCATGCAGCGCGTCCAGGAATGACCGGGTAACACAATCGATTCCCGGTGCGTCGCACTGCCGTGCCGGGCGCACATCGGATGTCTTCCATGGATTCAGAGCTGAAAACTGTTCTTCTGGCGCCGTTCCGGCCTGCTTTTTGGAGAAGGCATTCCCTTGCCGGGCTGGCGCACGACTTGCGCTTCGCGGCGAAAGCCGGATTGCGACCCTGGCTGCTTGCCAGGCGCGCGTATCGCTTTGCGGGATACTGCGGCACGGAACAGTGGTACAGGGAATTTGCGCAACTGCTCGGAATGCTCGCCGAGTCTCCGCCGCGATCCATGCTTGAGATTGGTGTGGCTCAAGGGGGCTCAATGTTCGCCTGGGCGCAGGTCTGCGCTCCCGACGCTTGCCTGATCGGACTGGATGCCTTCGGTATGCGAACGCGCAGCAGCATCGGCGGACCGCACACCGCCGACGAGGTCCGGGCACGCATTCTGGCAACCGGCGCCGTGAGACCCTCGCAGGAGTTGTTTCTTGTCTCGGGCGATTCGCATTCCGATGAAGCGAGGAAATCCGTTCTCGACATCCTGCAGGGCCGGAAGCTTGATTTCTTGTTCATCGATGGCGATCATTCCTACGAGGGAGTACAGCAGGACTTTCGGGACTACGGCCCCATGGTGCGAGAGGGCGGGTTAATTGCTTTCCACGATATCGTGCCCGACTTTAAGACGCGATATGGAATTGACACGCCCAACTGGACAGGCGGCGTTCATAAGGTCTGGGCGGAGATATGCCGCCAGTACCCGGGAGTCAGCATCATTGACAGACCTGATCAGGATGGCTTCGGTATAGGCGTACTGCGTTACCGTGCCCTCTGCGAGAATTGTTCGCACCTGTCGACAGGGTGATCGGCCAGCGCTTTATCGGTCAAAAACGCCGCGGCTCATGGCTTTCAGCTCGGAGATCGGGAGTGATTGGCATCGACAACCCGCTGGTGACGGTCATAACTCCCACTTACAATCACGAGCAATACATTCGACCTTGTATCGAGAGTGTCCTCGCCCAGTCCTACTGCGAGTGGGAGCAAATAATCATTGACGATGGCTCGACAGACCAGACCCCTGACATTGTCCGCAGCTACAAGGATGCGCGTATCCGCTATTTTCGCCAGGACAATGTGGGTATCTTCCGGCTACCGGAAACCTACAACCGCGCGCTTGCTGCGGCCCGGGGAGAATTGATTGCGATACTGGAGGGCGACGACTTCTGGCCGCCGGACAAGCTGGAGACTCTGGTTCCTGCCTTTGCCGATCAGGAGGTCGTTCTGGCTTACGGCGTCACCCGCCTGGCTTCCCCCGCCGGCCGGGAGCTGAACTTGATCGTGCCGCCCTACTGGTACCAGAAGCAATTCACGCGCGCTCGACTCTTCAATGAACCCATAGGCGCTGCAACCCGGTTCATGCTTCGGGCGGATGGTGCTCTCTTTACATTCCCCTGCTCTGTGGTTATTCGTTCGAGCGCGCTCAAAGCCATCGGCGGCTTCCAGGGCAGCCCTAGTTTTCCAGGCACTGACTACCCTACGTTTCTTGAAGTAAGTTTACGCGGTCGGTTCTTTTTTGTCCCGAAGGTCATGGGTTATTGGCGCCAGCATCTGCAGTCGACCACCTGGTCGCGCGACGATTGGGCCATCGAACGGGAGAGGCACCGATGGGCGCTGGCGTTTCTGGATAGACACAAGGAGGAGCTTGGTCTCAAGGATGGTGAAGCACCGCTGATCGCGGAGTCTTTCGACGATTCGAGAGCGCAACAATGGTTCCTTAGGGGACGCCAGCTGTTGCTCCTCCGGCGATGGGCTGAAGCGCGCCGGACCTTCAGGGAGGGCCTGACTTCCAAGACGTTCGGAGGGCGCTTGAAAGCCGGCCTGGGATATTGTGCTGCGTGTTTGCATCAAGATTTGGAGGGCGTCTTAAGAATTATCGGAAGAGGAGAAGACTTCAGGGAGCGGTTTGGGCTGGATGAACATTGATGGTGAGAGGCCCGGTTACCTTGGAATTGACAATGTCGCCGTGTCAAAGGGGCTGTGGAGAGGCAAAAAGCGACCGTCAATGTGCCTGGCTGGGGAGAGTTACAAGTTGATCGACCACGCGGTCAGGTACCTACCCATTCTGAGGCTGCTCAAGGCGGCGGGCGAGGCGAACGGCACCATCCTCGAGGTAGGTTCGGGATTTTACGGCATCGGCGAATATTATTCGAATTCGTTTGTCGGTTGTGATGTCAGGTTCGACGAGAAGCCAAGGCCTCCCATGCACCCGGTAGTTGCATCGGCATCAGAATTGCCATTCCCCGATTCGTCGTTCGATGCCGTGATCGCTTCCGATGTCCTGGAGCATGTTCCTCCCAACTCGCGGCCCGGCGTCCTCCGCGAAGCACTGCGCGTGGCACGAAGGCTCGTCGTGATCGGCTTCCCTTGCGGGCCGGTCGCTTACGCCGTGGATCAGCGGCTCTTCGCAAGGTACCACGAGCTCGGAATATCCGTTCCACCCTGGCTCGAAGAGCATATGCAATATCCCTTTCCGGACGAGCGCATTTTCGAGGGCCTGGGTGACGCGTGGACGGTGCGGAGCGTCGGCAACGACAATCTCTATTTTCACGAATGGCTGCTTCGGCGGATGATGGAGGGCCAGCGCCGGTGGATGCATCTCTTTCGTCTTATTGAGAAGGGCCCCCGTCAAGTCATGGACTTGGTTTTGAGGCTGGCAGACCGCGGAGAGTGCTATCGAAGGATTTTTGCGGTCAAGCGGGCACATTGAAGCAGGTTCCGCAAGGGCCGAGCTGAAAACGGGCTTCGGCTCGAGAGAGCGCAGCAACTCGAGAGGCTGGATGGCAGGAAGAGTCTCCGTCGTAATTCCGACGTTTAACCGCAAGGACGTCCTGGCCAGAGCGATCAAAGGTTATTTGGCACAGTCGGCCATCGACGAAATCAAGGAAATCCTCGTAGTTGATGACGGCTCGACCGATGGGACGGAGTCTGCCGTAGCCGCCTTGGCTGCCCAGGCGCCCTTTCCATTGCGGAGGCTTTATCAATCCAACCGCGGCCAGGCTGCGGCGCGCAACCTCGGAATATCGGAAGCAACAGCCGGGATAATACTTTTTACCGACGATGACATTATTCCTGCACCCGTCTTGCTGGCAGAGCACCTGCGCTGGCACGACCAGCATCCCGAACGCGAAGCAGCCGTTTTGGGATACGTTGAGTGGTCTCCCGAAGTCCGGCCGACTCCCTTTATGAAGTGGCTAGGGCTCGACGGGCCCTTGTTTGGCTACGGATGGATCCAAGGCAAAGTAGAAGTGGATGGCTTCCTGTTTTTTTACACGTGCAATTTGAGCTTGAAAACCGAACTTCTGCGGCAGACGGGGACCTTTGACGAAGATTTTGGGGGTTACGGCTGGGAAGATACCGAGCTCGGTTATCGCCTCCGCAAGAACGGAATGCGGCTGTTTTACAATCCGGCCGCGCTGGCCTACCACTACAAGCACGTCACGTTTGCGGAGGCGTGCCGCAGGGCGGAAAAAGTGGAGCTTGCCTGGCGCATCTTCGAGCAAAAGGAAGCCGGCCGGTGGCTGCGCTCATACCAGGCGCAACAGAAAGCTGCCGAAGTGCGGAGAAGTGCGCTGGGAAGAGCGAGTGCTCTCGTGCCCCAATGGATCAAAAGCAGCGTTTTGAGCCCTTTCAAGTTGTTACTGGATACTCAGATTCCTTTGCCATGGCGCGTGTATCGCCGATACTACTTCGAAGCCATCGCCAGGTTCCATCAGAGTCAGCCTCGATGAGGCCTTGGGCGGGACGCGTTTTTTGTGACGCCTTGTTAAGGCCGGACAATGCTCGTTTCGTCGGGCTTCAAGATAAAGCTCTCCAGAAGATCTGTACTTCTTTTCCATGTGAATCCCTGGATGCGCTGTTGCGCCGCTCGCGCAAGACCCTGCCGCAACTCTTCGTTTGTCAGCGCCCGCGCGATGTTGTCCGCTAGCGCTTGCGAGTCGTTCGGAGGAGACAATAAGGCTGTGTTCTCGGGCTCCGCGTACTCGCGGATGCCGCCGCAGTCTGTGGACACAATGGCACAGCCACACGCCGCGGCCTCGGCCGGCGGAAGAGCGAAGCCTTCCGCCTGGCTACAACACACATAGATACGCGAGTCATTGTAGATCTGGACGAGGTCTTCTTCGGGAACATCGCGCCGATAGTCTATCCAAGAAGGCATCTGGCTCGGCCGCGGCTCGTGGCCGAAGACCGTTGCTCTAAGCCCCGTGCACTGCGCCCTGGCGATTTCCAGCGCGCGCAGCCCAACCTCAGGCGTTTTGTATCCGGACGTTCCATAGAGCATCGCAATGCGACGTGGCCTGTCGCCTATACCTTTCGTCATGCGAAAGCGTGAGTGGTCAATCGCCACGGGAATGTTCGCGACCTCCCCGGGCGATGCTCCTGAAGCGAGCACCTTCTGCCGCAGCCAGTTCGATACCGTGATCTTTTTCAGTGGCCAGCGCCACGTCTCCTCGAGTAAATCCTTTGAGGCGATCCACGGATCAAAGTCCTGTACGAGATAGAACTTCGCGCCCTTGGATGAGGGGTATTCCAGTACCGGGCGGGCGGTGATCCAGGCGGTGGCGACGATGGCATCGGCGTCCAAAAGGCGGTCCAGCAGGCGCCTGGGAAGGTGCAGCACCTTCACCCGTTCGTCCAGAGCCTGCCACCAGAGTCTGGGCGGGGAGAAGGCCTTCCGCACTCGGCCTGCGCCGGTTCGCAACCGGCGGTAGATACCCGGCTCCGAGTCAGACAGTTCGAGAATGTGGACGATTGTCACTTCGTGCCCGCGCTCGACGAGTCTATTGGCATACTCGTAGACCACTCGGAAGCCGCCGACGGGCTTCGAGGAGAAGGGCGGAAGCGCAAAGGCTATCGTCATGCGTCTCGATGCGGAATCGTCAATCCTGGTGCCGGACCATCGAGCGGGCGATCCTCAGCGATCGCTGTACGGTTTCGCGCCGTCTGGCCGCCGTTGACGTGCCCCGGCACAGGTTGTAAAGAAGAGCGCCGCTCGCGCGCGTGAGCACCGCAAAAGCCACGGCGAACGTGAGCAGCCGGTATCGCCAGGGGCTGGAGTGTTTGTGGAAGTAGTGTCTCAGTGACTCAAAGTAGATCGCGTTCCGCTCCGATAGCGCCAGCCGGTTCAGCGATGACGATCCGTAGTGAGTCACCTGAGCGTCCGGAACATAAACCAGGCGCCAGCCGGCATGGCTGAGCCGGTAACACAAGTCCGTATCTTCGAACCAGTAGTGAAATCCCTCGTCAAAGCCTCCCACCGAATCGAAGGCCGCGCGGCGAACCAGGAGGCACGCCGCGGCCAGGTGATCGGCATCGCCGCCCCGATCCGGATCGCGAGACATCGTGAACAGCTTTCGCGTCCAGATTCTCCGCTCCAGCAGTCCTTCGACCAGGAGAATCTGCGCCAGGATGCCGGGGATGTGAGGAAAACTCCGGTTGGTAAACCCGCGCTGCAGCGACCCATCGGCGTTCAGCAGCTTGGGACCGGTTGCAGCGATGCGGGAATCGGACTCCAACGCGTCCAGCATCAGGCGAAGCGAGCCTTGCTCGAGAATGGCGTCGTCATTCAGGATCAGCGCGTGACGGCCGAGGCTCGCGCGGACCGCCTTGTTGTTCGCCGCCGAGAATCCGAGGTTTTCCTCGTTGCGCAGCACTTTGACGCCGCTGAATCGAGCCGCAGCCGCCTGGGGGCTGCCGTCAAACGAGGCGTTATCAACGATAATCACTTCACCGCGCGCACCGGCGCGATCGATCTCCGCCAGCGAATGTTCGACACATCGAGGCAGCAGCTCGGGCTGATGATGCGTCAAGATGCAAATAGAGACGTCCATTGGGGCGCGAAATCCAGGTAGTGGCGTCAAGCGGAGAACGGAATCGGCCGGTATCGCCAGGCTGGCCTATGGCTTCGTAGCAAAATAGCGGAAGCACACCCACGGCTTGCCCGCACTTTCGTCCGGCGCGATCTCAAGAACACGCGCGCCGGCACTCTCCAACAGTTGCACAACCCGCTCGCGCTCGATACCGTGCATCTCCATTTTGGGCCCGTGGCCTCCCTTGGTCCAGTAGTACATCTTCAGTACCGGCGCGGGCAGGGCTCGCTTGACCCTCTGCTTGAAGGTGTCGGGAAGCACGCTGGGCAACCGGAAAACAAGAGCGCCTCCCGGAACGAGCACTCTTACGAATTCCCTGATGTATCGGGTCGAGTACTCCGGCTCGATATGTTGAAGAGTTATGCTGGAATAGACCAGGTCGAAGACATTGTCTCCGAAGAGCTCGAGTGAGGGAGCATGATTGAGATGATAGACGCACCGGGTTCCGTGGGCATTATAGTCCCGCGCCTGGCGGATCATCGACGGCGCGATGTCCACACCGTGGACTTCTTCGAAATATCCTGCCAGCGCCTGGCTTAGCCTTCCAATCCCGCAGCCGAAGTCCAGCGCCTTACGTCTCGAAGCCGGCAAACGCATGCGGTCCAGATGGCCCATTAACTCTGCGATGTCCCCCTTGCCCGTCTCAAAGAACTCCTCCGCCTGCCACTTTCGGCCGCGTTTCGCGGGGTCGGTCAGGATCGCCCACATCGGGTCGATCTGCCCGAACTCGTCCCAGTTCTTCTGAAGTTTCTCCAGGTTCACAATGCCCTCACTAGCGCGACCTCAACCGCGACCCGATTGTTTGGACGTGGTGACAATTCGCTCGCACGCATCTCCAAACCCGGCAGGCGCAATCTCGCATGCACAGAAGATCTGGATCCGTACGTATTTAGAAAGTATACACCACGTGAGAGAAGCCGTTCTTTACCCGGCGCCAAGGCCAGTGTTGCCGCAACGGCACGACGCCGAGGCGCCTGCGGTTGTCCTCGGAAGCGATTTCCCAGCTCGAGCACTCGATTAAAGAACCGTCGCTTTCAGCCGAACTATTGTTTAGACCGGAAAGGGAGTCACCGAATCGTGCGAGACGAAGAGTCGACGTTAACACTGGGACCCTCAGCCAAGCCCTGGGCGCTGATCAACTTACCGCCCTTTCCGACCGTCGCTGCCAGAGTCATGCAACTGCTTGCGGTTGATACGACGGGTCTGAAAGAGCTTGCCGACGTGATCCGCGCCGACGTTGCCTTTTCGTCGGAAATCCTGACGCTGGCGAATTGCGCCCTTTTCGCGACGCGAACCGAGATAACCACCATCCTGCAGGCGGCAGCCCTGCTGGGCCTGAATCGCGTGAAAGGCATCGCCATGACCATCGGTCTGAGATCCTATCTGACCGACTCTTTGAAGATGCCGGCGCTGCTCGCCTGCTGGCGGCATAGCCTCGCCTGCGCCATTGTCTCAGAAGACCTCGCGTCCGCCTGCCGCATGGAGCGTGACGCGGCATATCTGGCGGGTCTGTTGCACGACATCGGCAGACTGGGCCTCAGCGTGGTAGAGCCGCTCGCCTACGCCGAACTGATCCACGAAGCCGACGAAGGCCCTGTTGACGTGCCGGCGCGCGAGCGGGAGTTGTTCGGCCTGGATCATTGCGAGGCCGGCAAGTGGCTGGCGCAACAGTGGAAAATCCCGGCCCGCTTTGCCGAAGTCGCCGAGCGCCACCACCAACCGGTGCGGCCGGGCAAGGTCGACTTTCTGGCGATCGTCCAGTTGAGCTGCCAGCTTGCGGACGCCGTGGGATTCGCCGCCGTGCGTCCCGCCCGCGCGCCCAATTTCAAGGAGATTCTCGGTCATCTTCCGCAAACGGCCCTGCAGCGGTTCGATACGGACCGCGACAGCCTCGCTCTCAAGGTCGCAACCAAGATCAATTTGATCGACATCAGCCTGCCCGAGAGGCAATGAGGCCCGAACGCGGCCGGCGCTGCACCAAACCGCCTCTTGCGCAGTGGGGAGCGCTGTCAGGGCTCTCCTGTTTTGTCGCAACTGGCCGATAAGCTAATTGAAGGGGCGCGGGTCTCAAGCGTAACGGCGTTTATTGCCATGATCCGCGAAGTCTTCGGCCGCCTGGAAGGCGCCGGGGAAGCAAACGCCTTACGAACATTCGTAATCTTCACCAATCCGAAGGAAAGCCAGGAGCAAACCACAACCATGTCAGTCCAGAACATCTCAGCTCAATCCGATCCGACAATCTCGCAGGACTACACGAATGCCCACGCGGCGTGGGCTAAATTCAACCAAATGGGAGAGGCGCTCCAGAGCGGCGATCTCGCCCAGGCGCAAGCCGACTACTCATACCTGATGCAGAACGCTCCGGCTTCCGTTCGGAACGGCAACGGCCCGGTGAGCCAGGCGCTGGCCAAGTTGGGCAGCGCCCTCCAGTCAGGCTCGGTCTCCAGTGCCCAGCAGGCCTTCCAGGTCGTGGCGCAGCATCTGATTCACCGTCATCACACTGCTTCCCAAGGTGCGGCGTCGTCCGACGCTACGGCAGGCTCGACCTCGGGGGCGAGCGGCACGTCATCCGGCAGCATCCTCGACGTGCAAGCCTGACTAGTTCCTCAGGTTGCGTTCGGTAAATCTCGATTGGCTGCAGAGGGCTTTTTGACGCCTGCCGGCGTTCTCCTGGTCGGGCCTCAGGCCCCGCCGTGTTCGAATCACCGCAGGCGCCGTCCAAGTGCGTAGCGAAGGCGACTACGGCGCGGCTGCCGGACGCGAACTCACTGCACAGCGCGAGGATTACTTTGCTGCTGGCACGCTCGTGGTCTGGGACGTGGACGTTCTCAGAGCAGAACCATTCGCGTCTTTCGCGCCAGCGATCCGCTGAACCCAGCCGTGTACTCTCGCGGCCAAATTGCCGAAGCTGAACCGGCCGTCCCGGGTTGCACTATCCGGTTGACGATCTCTTTTGCTGAACGCAATCGCAGAGAGCGAATCGTTCCATCCGCTGAAAGTCTCTAAACCTCTGGAATCCTGCCGCAGTCTCTACTAGAATCTCAACTCAATTTGGACGCCGGAGGATATCGATGCGTGTGAGACGCGTTGGGATGGCAGTGTTGCTGTTCGTGATAGGTCTGGCGGGAGCGTGGCACGGAACGCGAGCTTCGCAAGCCGATTCGCCCGCTGATTCGGCCAAGCCGGAAGACACTCTGTTCAAAGGAATGAAGTGGCGGCTGGTCGGACCCTATCGCGGCGGACGCGTGATCGCGGTAACCGGGGTCGTCGGCGCGCCGAACGTCTATTACTTCGGCGCCGTCAGCGGCGGCGTATGGAAGAGCACCGACGGCGGCGGCAATTGGACGCCACTCACCGACAAGGAGCCGATCGCTTCCGTCGGCGCCATCGCCGTGCCGGATTCAGATCCCAACGTGATCTACGTGGGCACGGGCGAAGGATGCCCGCGCGGCGACGTGACCTACGGCAACGGCGTCTGGAAGTCGCTCGACGGCGGCAAGACGTGGGTCCATATGGGCCTCGACAACACCGAAACCATTCCGCGGCTCATCGTGAATCCGCACGATCCGAGCGAGGTTTTCGTGGCTGCGCTCGGACACATCTACGGGCCGAATCCGGATCGCGGCGTGTACAAGTCCACGGACGGCGGCAAGACGTGGAAGAGAGTGCTCTATAAGGACGACAAGACCGGCGCGGTCGATCTGACCTTCGATCCCTCGAATCCTCACGTGGTCTTCGCGGCGCTCTGGCAGATGAACCGGACACCGTACGGCCTGACGAGCGGCGGTCCCGGCAGCGGACTCTACAAATCGACGGACGACGGCGAGACCTGGAAGCGTCTCGAGGAGCATGGCCTGCCCAAGGGCGTCTGGGGACGCGTCGGTGTCGCGGTCTCCGGCGCCGATCCGCAGCGCGTCTATGCGCTGATCGAAGCGGCGGACGGCGGACTGTACAGCTCGGGCGACGGCGGCGAGACGTGGAACCGCGTGAATCAGGACCATCGATTCACTCAGCGCGCGTGGTACTTCACTCATGTTTTCGCCGATCCCAAAAGTGTCGACACGGTTTACATCCTCAATACGGGGGCGTACCGCTCGACCGACGGCGGGCATAGCTTCACGCCGATGGGCGCGCCGCACGGAGATCATCATGGACTGTGGATTGATCCCACGAACGCGCAGCGCATGATCAACGGTAACGACGGCGGCGCTGATGTTTCTATCGACGGCGGCAAAACGTGGTCGACCCAGGAGAATCAACCGACGGCGCAGTTCTATCACGTGATCGCCGACGACCGGTATCCCTACTACATCTACGGCGCGCAGCAGGATAATTCGACGGTCGGCATCGCGAGCGCGGGCGAAGGGGGCGGCATCGGGCGGCAGGACTGGTACGAGGTGGGCGGCGGCGAAAGCGGCTACATCGCGCCTTATCCTTCGGATCCGAATGTGGTCTACGCGGGCTCTTACGACGGGCTCATCACGCGCTACGATCATCGCAACGGGCAGTTGCAGGAGGTGAGCCCTTGGCCCGACAACGTGATGGGCGAGGGCGCGGCCGATTTGAAATATCGCTTCCAGTGGACCTTTCCCATCGAGATCTCGCCGCACGATCCCAACGTGATCTACGCCGGCGCACAGGTGATCTTTAGGAGCGCGGACGCGGGGCACAGTTGGTCCGTGATCAGCCCCGATTTGACGCGCAACGACAAGTCGAAGCAGGGTTCGTCCGGCGGACCGATCACGCAGGACAACACCAGCATCGAGTACTACGACACGGTATTTGCGATCGCCGAATCGCCGGCACAGAAGGGCGTGATCTGGGCGGGCAGCGACGATGGCCTGGTGCATCTGACGCGCGACGGCGGCCGCAACTGGACCGACGTCACGCCCAGGGAGATGCCCGAGTGGAGCTTGGTCAGCATCATCGAGCCTTCGCCGCACAATGCCGGCACGGCCTACGTGGCGGCCGAGCGGCACCGGCTCGACGATCATCACCCATACGTTTATAAGACCAGCGACTTCGGCAAGACGTGGGCAAAAATCACGGACGGGATTCCGGATAACGTCTACGTCCACGCCGTGCGCGAAGATACCGAGCGCCAGGGTCTGCTTTACGCGGGCACTGAGACCGGCGTGATGGTCTCATTTGACGACGGCGCGCACTGGCAATCGCTGCAATTGAACCTGCCGCAGTCTCCTGTCCACGACCTGATTGTGAAGAATGGCGACCTGGCGGTTGCGACGCACGGTCGTGCGTTCTGGATTCTGGACGACATCTCGCCGATCCGTGAGTTCACTCCCGACGTCGCTTCGGAAGCCGTGCATTTGTTCAAACCGCGAGCGGTGTACGCGCCTGGGCTCGGCGGCGGCTTCGGAGGGCGAGGAGCGATCGGCCAGAATCCGCCCGGCGGCGCGATCATCGATTACGAGTTGAAGAATCCGCCTTCGAATGAGTCCAAGCCGGGCTCCGGAGCCGGTGAGGGATCAGGCGGCGCTGAAAGCGCTGGTGCAAGCGGTGGAGGCCAGGCGGCTGGTGAAGCGACGCCGAGGAGGCCCCGCGCCGCGGCCGTCAAGATAGAAATTGACGACAGCGCCGGCCACGTCGTCCGGCAGTATCCGCCGAAGAGCGCTGGGGGCGAAGAAGGGGCAGAGGAAGTCCCGGAGTTCCGCCGGCGTCAGAACAATGTGCCTGCGGAGAAGGGGCTGAACCGCTTCACCTGGGACTTGCGCTACGAGCCTTCCAGCAATGTGCCGGGCAGCGCGCACTGGGGAGGCTTCGGCGGCGGACCGCGAGTGCTGCCGGGCACGTATCAGGTCAAGCTGACAGTGGAAGGCCACACCTACACGGCGCCGCTCGAGGTGAAGCTCGATCCGCGGCTGCAGGTCTCGGGCGCCGATCTCGAGAAGCAGTTCGATCTGGCGCTGAAGATTCGCGATGCCGTAACCGCGGACCACGACGCGGTGAACCAGATGCGCAGCGTGCACGCTCAGCTTATGGCGCTCGAGGGGCGGCTGGGAGGGGATCAGCACGCCAAGCCGCTCATCGATTCCGCCAAGGCTCTCGACAAGAAGATGACCGCGATCGAAGACAAGCTGATGCAGACCAAATCCAAAGCCTCAGAGGATCCTTTGAATTATCCGGTGAAGCTTGACGACCGGATGAGCGCCTTGGGCGGCGCTGTGGAGAGCGCGGACGCCGCGCCCACCGAGCA
>JASHQD010000708.1 GCA_030037755.1 Terriglobia bacterium | reverse complement strand
CCGTGCTGAGAATGGAAAAACATCTTACCTGCTCGTATTGCCGCACACAGTTCGTCATCCATAGCCGATATGAACCGACCGTCGAGGTGCCCCGCCTCGTCCGCTGCCCTCACTGCACAAAACTGAACGAAGTTCTTTGGCCCTCTTGGCGCAAGTGCGCGTCGAACTGGCCACCGCAATCAGCAAATCGCGTGCCGCGAATAATTGAAAGTAGCCCACTACCCCGTTAGAATATCTGTTGACAAGGCTGCGTCGCCAATCGCAGTCGTTGTCTCGACCGCTGAACCGGGGAGAGCGGGCAGCGCACACCGCCTGTCCCGACGATCTCCGCCCATACCCCAAGGTTCCCCGGGGGCATGTGTTTGACTGGTGTCGCGACTGCGATCAGGTGAGCCATCGCCCTAACGCCGTTCGAAGCGATGCGCCAGACTTGGCCAGAGAAGAGACACCCACCGTCTGACAATACGTTTTGGTTACCTTGGAGAGCGAAAGGTCCGACCATCCAGGAGGAACCGCCGGCGTGCAGCCGAACTGTGAGCGGGTCGCGTTCGGTTTGCCCGAAGGGCCTCGGAGACAGTGCCAGGGCGAAGACCAAGTCGCGCTTGGCGGGATCCGTAAAGGCGAAGATGTCGCCTTGGGGCCGGTCGACAGGCGCCGACCACCTGATCCAGGGTGCGAAAGTAGCGGTGGCGACCAGACTGGCACAGCCCGCCAGCACTAGTCGGCGCGAGGGTGACGAGACTCCGTCCTTGTTCGAACCAGTTGATGGCATGGTCATCTGAGCTCCCCTACAATCCGGCAGGACGACACCGAGGGTGGATCTGCGGCCTGCAGCCGTCCATGGCTGCGCCTTGCCCAAATGCCGTCCGCTATGGTGATTGCCGTGTTGCCTCCTGACAAATTGTTCGAAGTTACTAGCCGCTGCTGCTGCCAATGATTTCGGTAAGTTCCCTCTCTGCTTGGAACCAGTGATCGAGCTCCTGTCCGTCTATTCGCCCGCGCTCCACATATATTTCGTACGCCCGAACACGGATTTCCTCCACTGTCGGGCGAGGGATCTCAGCGCTATCAGGAGAGCTGGCTGGGTTCTCGGCGGCTTTGCGCGTGTCACTGTTATCGTTATGAGAGTTCATAAGCAGTTTATTTCCCGCTCCTTCGCACTGGCGGAGACTTTGGGCTTCAGCCCGCGGACCCTTGTCTGAGATCACGGGCTTCATACTCGCGGAGAAAAGTGGGCTTTCCACTGTTCACCGACCGAAAGCGACGTCCTCTCGCGTTGCTCGTGAACAAGATCGAGCTCCGTCCGCGGCGGCCTGCTGGCCAATGAATTCACACGTGGCCAATAGAGCGCTCCGACACCATCTATTTTGTCTTATACTCGCCGCCGAAGTAGTAGACCCGCTGGCTCGCCCCGCCGAGATCCGACGATGTCAGTGTGATCTCCCCATTCGAAACGGCGCGGACGTCGCGCTGGGTCTTCACCCAGCCATCCGCGGTCTCGAACCCGGAGACGTCAGTCGATAAACCTTTGACCAGATAGTGAGCGGGGACGATCGCCTTGGGTTTGTAGCGGGCTATCACGGCGTTAGCCTCGGCGTAGGTCATGAGAGTGCCAGAGTCGTCTATCGGCAGAATCAGCACGTCCAGATTTTTCAGATAGCGATCAAGATCGGCACCGGGCTGAGGCCGGTTGTCGCCCCAAACGGCGATCTTCAGTCCTCCTGTCTCTAGCACCTGGATCATGTTGTCGAAGCCCAGGGGATTGTTCGGCGGGCATGTCTGAAAGTGCAGGGCCGCAGAGATTTGGTCCCACTTGTGGTGCTCGGGGCCAGCGCATTGGTGCTTGTCGGCAAGGCCCGTTAGCTTGACGTCGCTGAATCGGTAATCGCCTACCGGACGATCCATCAGAATGAGCGCGTGCGGCCGGTAAGTGGCGTCATGATCGAAGTGAGCGTGGGTGGAGACGGTGATGTCCACCGGAATCTCAGGGAAGTCGCTGAAGAACCAGTGGCCCCAGAACCCAGTAGGATCGTTGCGCCAAGGATCGAACAGCACGGTCACACCCAACGGCGAGGTGATCTTGAACGCGTCCCAGCCGTAGAACTCGATCTTGACGGGCCCGGGCTTGGCCGGATCGCCGCCTGCGCGCTGCAGGGCGATCAAGTGATTGTCGTTTTCGGGAAAGGTGAAGGCGCGCGAACCCTCGACGACTTGGGCGCTGGCGCGACCGGGCGCGATCAGGTTGCCGGTCAACAGCAGTCCAAGGGTCATGGCCACGGACGCAACGCAGTGAAGAAGTTTGGGTTTCATCTATTTGTCCTTGAAATGGTCGCCGAAGTAGTAAACACGACCTTGAGCGCTGCTCAGCTCTGCGGCCGTGACTTCGAGGGACGCCGTATCCAGCCGGCGCACGTCATGCTGGGTCTGCACCCAGCCGTCAGCGGACTTGAGGCCAGACAGCACGCTATCGGCACCGAGCACTTTGTAGTGCGCCGGGATCACCGCCTTGGGATGGTATTTCCGAACGACGGCGTCGACCTCCTTGTAGGTCAGGATGTGCTCGGTCCCGTCAATCGGCAGGATCAACACGTCGAGCTTTACTAGCTGC
>JASHQD010000707.1 GCA_030037755.1 Terriglobia bacterium | reverse complement strand
TTCGGCGACAAACTGGTGTTAGTCCACGGCAAGGGACGCAAAGAGCGTATGGTACCGTTCGGACGCAAAGCCGGCGAGGCGCTGGAAGCTTATCTGCCGGTACGCGAGCGGATTCTGATGGACAACCGCACTTCGGGTCACGCCCTGTTCTTTAACGCGCGAGGACGCCGCCTCACAACGCGCTCGGTGGATCGGCTGCTGAAAAAGTACGTGAAGCTTTACGGTCCGAACGTGCGAGTTAGCCCTCACGGCCTTCGCCACGCTTTCGCGTCGCATCTGCTGGCCGAAGGCGCCGATCTGCGCGCCATCCAGGAAATGCTGGGTCACGCCAGCCTGTCGACGACTCAGAAGTACACGCAAGTTTCGATTCAGCAACTGATGGAGGTTTACGACAAGACGCATCCGAAGGCGTAGACGAAGGATGAAGGATGAAAGATGAAGGATGAAAGCCGAGGGGCCGCCACGGCCATGCCGGTCGGGATATACACGCCGGAACGTCCAGTTTTCGGCGTTTCATACTTCATCCCTCAGACTTCGTCCTTCATACTTTGTTGGAAACTCCTTTCGCGAAAGGCCTTTCTCCTGTAAAATTATGAATTGCCCTTGCAGCATAGGCCGCTCCAGGGGGCCGCGGCGGCTCAAGGGGTAGGTTTGTCCCATGTTTGACGCTTTACAAGAACGATTTGAAAAGACCTTTAAGTCTTTGCGGACTCAGGGCGTGCTCAACGAGCAGGCCGTGGACGAGAGCCTGCGCGAAGTTCGCCTGGCGCTGCTGGAAGCCGACGTTAACTTTAAGGTCGTCAAGGACTTGCTCGATCGCGTCCGAGCCCGGGCGCTCGGCGAAGAAGTGAAGCAGAGCTTGACCTCGTCACAGGAAGTCGTCCGCATCGTACGCGACGAATTGATTGACCTGCTGGGCGGCAAGGAAGCCGGCCTGGTGTTCTCTCGCGACTACCCGACCGTCTTTCTAATGGTCGGACTGCAGGGCTCCGGTAAAACCACTACCGCGGGTAAGCTGGCGCGCTGGCTCCAGCAGCGCAAGCACCGCCCGATCCTGGTTTCCACGGACGTTTACCGTCCCGCGGCCCGGGAGCAACTGGCAATCATCGCCAAGGCCATCGAAATCCCCTGCTTTCCTGGCGCCGGCATCGATTCGCCGATCGATATCGCCCAAGCCGCTCGCAAGGACGCGGCCGATCGTGGCCACGACATCTTGATCGTCGACACTGCCGGCCGCCTTCACATTGACGAGCAGTTGATGCAGGAAGTGACCGAGCTCAGAACCAGGCTGCGCCCTAGTGAAGTGCTCCTCGTAGCGGACGCCATGATCGGGCAGGACGCGGTCCGCAGCGCCCAGGAGTTCCACGAGCGCCTGGGCACCTCGGGCGTCATCCTGACCAAGCTCGACGGCGATGCCCGCGGCGGCGCGGCGCTCTCGATTCATGCGGTTACGGGCCAGCCGATCAAATTCATCGGCGTCGGCGAAAAGTACGACGCGCTCGAGGTCTTTCATCCGGACCGCATCGTTTCGCGCATCCTCGGCATGGGCGACGTGCTTTCCTTGATCGAAAAGGCAGAGCAGAAGCTCGATCGCGATAAGGCCCTGGAAGTCCACCGAAAGCTCCAGTCGGACTCCTTCAGCCTGGAGGATTTTCGCGACCAGCTTCGAGAGATGAAGAAGCTCGGCTCAGTGGAGGAGATGATCGGGATGCTGCCCAAAATCGGCATCTTCAAAGACGCGTCCAAGGCGAAAATTGATGAAAAGGAGCTCGTCTACATGGATGCGATCATCAACTCCATGACGCCGCGCGAGCGCCGCAATCACGAGATCATCAACGGCAAGCGCCGGCGCCGCATCGCACGCGGCAGCGGGACCAGCGTCCAGCAGGTGAATCAGCTTCTGAAGCAGTTCGTCCAGACCAGCCGGATGATGAAGACGATGAGCAAAGGCTTCTTCGGCAGGCAATTGGGCAAGGTGAAACTGCCGGCCGCGGCGAGTCCCGGTCCGGGAGCGGGGGCGTAAGGGGCCGAGCCACCCGAGGGACGGCCGTTTACCAGGGAAATAGGCCGGTGGGGAATTGAATTTGGCGAAGAGTAGCTATATTTTGAAATCTGAGGGCGCGGTGCCAAGGTTTTGCCGATGACTAACGTTCGCTTGGACTTTGCGAGCGGGCGATGGACCCAGTCGCCGGGGCCGCTGCCATCTAAGTTTGGGGAGGATGCTTGTTAAGGATAAGGTTGAGCCGTACCGGGGCTAAAAAGAAGCCCAGCTACAGAATCGTGGTAATTGAGAAGGACAAGGCGCGGGACGGACGCTTCGTGGAAATCCTTGGGCACTACAATCCACGCAATAATCCGCCGGAGTTGGTGTTGGACAGGGATCGCGCGTCTTACTGGCTCGGGCGAGGCGCCCAGCCATCGGAGACCGTTCACAGCTTCCTGAAGCGGCGGCCAGAACCGCAAGCCGAAGCAACCGCCGCTCAGGCACCGAGGTAACAAGCGCGCGAGGCTTGCCGCGCGCCAGGGGGGTCTTTCGAGTCCTGCCGGGTTTTGCGCAGCCCGGCTTGACAGGAGGGCCACATGAAGGAGCTCGTTGAGGAGATTGCTAAGGCGCTCGTTGATAAACCCGATGAAGTTCAGGTTCGCAAAGTTGAAGGCGAGCAGGTCACGGTGCTGGAGTTGCGCGTGGACCCTACGGACCTCGGGAAAGTGATCGGTAAGCAAGGGCGAACAGCGCGTTCCATCCGCACCATACTGGGTGCGGCGGGAATGAAGCTGAAGAAGCGGTTCACCCTGGAGATTCTGGAGTGAGCGAGCCCGCTGCGGCCGAGCGGAGCTGCCGGAGATAACATGGCCGAAAGGCCGGACCATGAGTGGCTCGCCATCGCGCGAGTCCTTCGGCCCCGGGGACGGCACGGTGAAGTGGCGGTCGAAGTCCTCACCGACTTTCCCGAACGCTTCGCCGCGTTACGCCGCGCTTACCTGGATTCTTCCGGTGACGCCAGGCCCGAACTGGCGGAAATCGCTGAGTCCTGGTGGCACCAGGGTACGCTCGTGCTGCGTTTCGCCGGAGTAGAGTCGATCGATCAGGCGGAGCGGCTGCGGGGCCGACTGGTGTTGATCCCGCGTAGCGAGCGAGCGCGCCTCGGACGAAATCGGTATTATGTCTGGGAACTGGTTGGCTGCGCGGTCGTGCGGCCGGGCGGCGAGCCGGTAGGAACAGTGACGGACGTCGAGCCTACCGGGGGCGTGGATCTGCTCGCGGTGAGAGCGGATGCCGCTTCTCCTGACGCACAAGACCTGCTGATCCCACTTGCGGAGGAGATCTGCATCGCGATCGATCTGGACGCGCGCCGGATTGTGATCGAACCTCCTGAGGGTCTGTTGAGCTTGAATGAACCGTAGGGGTGGCCCTTGCGGCCACCCCAGGACCAGGGCCGCCCCTGAGGCGAACGTCCGGGGAATGTTCAGGCGTGATTT
>JASHQD010000706.1 GCA_030037755.1 Terriglobia bacterium | reverse complement strand
CGAGCAGCCTGCCGTACAGGCTGATGAGCCGCGGGCCGTGGTAGCCGTTTTGCGTCGGATTCACTCCGAAGAGCAGCACGCCCTGGGGATCGAATCCGAGGTTCTGATGCTCGAGGTTCATCAGCGTGCGCACGAATAGTCCCGCGCCCGTGATCAGCAGCAGGCAGAAGGCGACCTGCGCAATCACCAGCGACTTTCCGAAGCTCCAGCGCGATCCCGGCCTCGGTTGGAATCCGGCGGCGGCGTTTTCCTTGAGAGCAGGGGTGAGATTCGCGCGCGATGAGCCAAGCGCAGGGGCCAGGCCAAACAGGATTCCGGTGAGCATGGAGATGCCGGCGGCGAAACCCACCACCGTGAGGTTGAGATTAACGCCAATCGGAAGCGACTGGCCTCCCGACATCAGCGCCACGAGAATCGGCGCTCCCCAATTCGCGAACGCCAGCCCCACCGCGCCGCTGGCCACAGCCAGGATCAGGCTTTCGGTGAGCAGTTGCCGCATCAGGCGCGAGCGCGAGGCGCCAAGCGCCAGCCGCACCGCCATTTCACGGCGGCGGGCCTGCGCGCGAGCCAGCAGCAGCGCCGCGACGTTACCGCAGGCAATCAGCAGAACCAGACCGACGACGCCCATCAGAATCAGCAATGGCTGGGAGAAGTATCGGCGCAAGCCCTCCAGTCCGTGGCTGGCGGGGTCAACCTTCATCACGAAGGCGCGCGCATCCGCCTCCGGCATTCCCACGTCGCCCGTGAGCGTCTGGCGAAGCCACACGTCCAGGGCGGCCTGAGCCTGCGCATGGCTGACGCCGGGCTTCAGACGGCCCATGATCATCAGCCACCACCATTTCTTTTGGGTGAAAGGAGACTGCCCGTTATCCGGCGTCATGCCCCACGGCGTTAGCCCAGGCTCCTCGGCCAGAGGGACCCAGAAGTCCGGCGACCGGCCAGGTTCGACGCCGAAGAATTCGGGCGGAGTCACACCGACGATGGTGTACGGATGGCCGCCGAGGAAGATGGTCTTCCCGGCCACCGACGGACTGCGTCCGAACCGGCGCGTCCAATAAGGAAAGCTCAGCACCGTGACCTGCGCGGCATGAGCTTCATCGTCGTCGGTAAACAGGCGTCCCAGAACGGGCGAAACGCCAAGGCCGTCGAAGTAGTTCCAACTGACCATTTCGCCGCCGGCGAGGCTGGGCTGACCGTCGATCTTCACCGCCACGCTTTCGGCGTCGAAACCGAGCGGCACAAACCCGAAAACGCTCGAGAACACGTCGTTCTTCTGCCGCAGCCTCAGGAATCCGGGATAGGAGAGTGAAATACCGTAGCCGCTGTAGCCCGGCCCGCCATGCACGGACCTGGTCTGGTTGCTGCTCAGCAGCACGAGCTGCTGCGGGTCGTTCACGGGCAGCATCTTCAGCATCACAGCGTCGATCAGGCTGAAGATCGCCGTGTTGGCGCCGATGCCGAGCGCCAGCGACAAGACCACCACCGCCGTGAGTGCCGGCGTTTGGACCAGCGTCCGGAAACCATAGCGCAGGTCCTGGTCCAGGTGCTCCAGCCACTGCCGAATCCAGACGGCGCGCACGTCTTCTTTCACCAGCGCGGGATTGCCGAATTTGCGCAGAGCGGCGTAATGCGCCTCTTCCGGCGTCAAGCCATTGGCGATGTTCTCGCGGGTTTCAACTTCGATGTGCTCGCGGATATCCCGCTGGAGATCCCCGAGCATTTTCTTGCGGTTCTTGCGGCGGCTCATAACACGCCCCCTATTCGATCTTCTCCTCGGCGGGCCTTAGAATGCGCGCGATGGCGCCGGCCAGTTTGTCCCACTTGGTGGTTTCGACGTGCAGTTGCTCGCGGCCGCGCGCCGTCAACCGGTAATACTTGGCGCGGCGATTGTTCTCCGAGGCGCCTTCCGCGAACGTGATCCAGCCGCGCTTGATCAGGCGATGCAGCGCCGGATAGAGCGATCCTTGCTCGACCTGCAGCACGTCGGCGGAATTCTGCTCGATGCTCTTGACGATAGCGTGGCCGTGCGCCGGACCGAATAACAGCGTACGGAGGATCAGCAGGTCGAGTGTGCCCTGCAGCAGTTCGATACGTTCGCGTTCTTCCTTGGTAGACATTCTAGGTGAATGATGCGCTTCTCCACCTAGAATGTCAAGGTGAGCGACGGCGACGGCTGCAGAGCGGTTTCGGACTTTGACTTGTCGCAAGCTGCCCACGCTCACCGGACATCGCTGATCCCGGAGAACCGAACCCCAAATGGTGCCAAAAATCGTCCTTTTTTCGCAGCAAAACCATGAAAATCGACTCCTTGGTGCATTCGCACGTAGCCCCCTTTTTGCTGAATCTAAAGGACATTCCAGCTTAGGGACTAGCCCCCCTTTTCGACCTATGTGATTTTGAATGAATAACATTCCAGCTTAGGCGCGTGGATGTTTTTTTCGTGCATTTTGCGACGCTTTCATGGCCCAAACCTAGCATTTTCAATAGAATACGCGTGAACCGCATGTTGCGATCTATGGCCCGAATTGGCCGCTTGCCTTGTATGTTGCTCATTCAACGTCACATTCCAGCTTAGGCGATGCATGTTTTTGCGCGCATTTCGGGCCTTCCGGCACGGGTACACGTCCAACAGCACCGCCAGGTTCGCCGAAAGATGCCGACATAGTAGTGTCCTCCCGAAATTTGGGACGGTGGGTGAAAGTGAGAAAAGTGAGAAAATTTATTTGGCGCCTGTTTTCAATGATTTGGAGGCAAAAGTGTAAAAACTACCAAGCAGTGGCGGGTTCTCGAGCAGTTAGCAGCGTCCCGTGGTACAGAGACTCAGCACTTCGTTACCCTGAATGTCACTTCAGCCTGAAGAATACCTCGACACCGACCCGGGTTGCGACAGGTACACCGCTTCTCATGCCAGGCTTAAATCTCCAGGTGCGGACAGCCTTCAAGGCTTCTTCGTCCAAGCCCAGACCCACAGGCTTAATCACTCGCGCGTCCCGGACGTTTCCCTCGGTGTCGACGATAATTTCCACGACAACGACGCCGGAGTACCTGGCCTGGCGCGCTTTCTTCGAGTAATGCGGATTGGGCTGATAGAACGGGACCGGCGGAGTGACGTCCCCCCCCAATGTCGTATGTTGGAGCGTCAGCGGCTTGCCCTGAGTCTGGAACGGCAGGCGCATTCGGCTTCGGTTGCGCCGTTTGGCCTGTGGTGTTCTCCACGCGCATCTGCGATTCCACTAGGTCGACCGACCGCGGTAATCCCGCCGGAGCCGGCGAGGGAGCCCGCGCGCAGGCATCAGGAAGAACAGCCATCAGGAGGACGAAGAGGAACGCGACAGCCAGCTTTCTGGGCAGCATTCGGATTCTCCAGGAAACGCGGCGGAGGCAGAGCAGCAGGAATCAAGTTGGCGGAGGCCCCGACAATAAATTAAACGTGACTTGAACACGGACGCGCATTGCGACGGGCACACCATTCTTCATGCCCGGCCTGAACTTCCACGTTCGAAGTGTCTCCAGAGCGTTTTTATCGAGGCCCGGGTCCAGCTTTGTCAAAACCCGGGCATCCCGGACATTGCCTTGACTATCCACGATAATCTCAACCATAACCGTCCCCGAGATCTTGGCTCTACGCGCTTCCTGGGAGTAAGGCGGGTCAGGATCGTATATTGGGACTGGCGCTGTGTTGTCACCGCCCACGCCGTATATCTTGGAATCCTGCGGCTGGTTCGGGACGCCAAGGCTGGCTGCGGGTAGCTTCAGGTCAGGAGGGCCCGTCAAGGGCGGCGTTCTTCGTTGGGGAGAGCTGCCATCCTCGGCGCTTGAGACTGTGGCTGCCGCAACGGTCGATGACCACTTGTCCGGACTCTCACACCCGGTCTCGGAGGCCGGCGCAAGCGCTGCCCCGTTTTGCTGCTGGATCTCGGCGGCAACACTCTTGGCGTTGTCGTTGAAGCGCGGATT
>JASHQD010000705.1 GCA_030037755.1 Terriglobia bacterium | reverse complement strand
AGAAAGTCGCGGGCGTTCTGATGGGCCGCGGCTTCGAGCCTGCGGACGATCCCGAGCGCGCCGACATCATCCTTTACAACACCTGCAGTATTCGCGAGAAAGCGGCGCAGAAGGTCTTTTCGCGCCTCGGCGCCATCAAGAAGAAGCACGGCGACAAGGTGATCGGCGTGCTCGGCTGCGTGGCCCAGCAGGAAGGCGAGGGATTCTTCGAGCGCGCGCCGCAGGTGAGCCTGGTGTGCGGATCGGCCAGCTACTCGCGACTGCCCGAGCTGCTGGACCAGCTTGGGTCAGGGAATCGTCGCGTCACCGGACTGAGCCTCGATACTGAGGATTGCTTTGAGACTGAGCTCACGCGCCGCGACAATCCGTTCCGCGCCTATCTCACGATCATCGAAGGCTGCGACAAAGCCTGCTCGTATTGCGTAGTGCCGATGACGCGCGGTCCGGAGCGCAGCCGTCCCGGCGATCGCATCCTGGAAGAAGTCCGGCGCCTGGTGGACGACGGCTACACCGAGATTCAGTTGCTTGGACAGACGGTGAACTCGTGGCGCGACTCGTCGGCGTTGCATTTGAGCTTCGCAGCGTTGCTCGCGCGCGTGGCGGAGACGCCCGGCGTGCGTCGCGTGCGCTTCACCACGTCGCATCCGCGCGACTTCACGCCGGACATCGTCCAGGCCATCGACGAGCATCCGGCGCTTTGCGATCAGATCCATCTGCCGGTGCAGTGCGGGTCGAACGCGGTGCTGCGGCGCATGCTGCGCACCTACACGCGCGAGGAGTATCTGGAAAAGATCGATTGCATTCGGCGCGCGCGGCGTGATATTAGCATCTCGACGGACATGATCGTCGGCTTCTGCGGAGAGACCGGGCAGGACTTCGGCGAGACGATGTCGCTGCTCGATCGCGTGGAATACGACCAGGTGTTCTCGTTCAAGTACTCGGTGAGGCCGAAGACTCCTGCCGGCGCGTGGATCGACGACATCCCGGAAGAAGAGAAGGGAAGGCGACTGAGCGAACTGCAGGAGCGCCAGCGGCAGATCCAGATACGGCGAAACACGGCGCTGATCGGGCTCGAGTTCGAGGTGCTCGTGGAAGGTCATCATCCCAAGCTCGGCCAGGCGATCGGCCGGACGACGAGCAACCGGGTGATCAACTTCGCGGGCTCGCCCGAGGAGGTCGGCGGCTATGTGAACGTTCGCGTGACGGCGGCGGGTCCGAATAGTCTGTTGGGCGAGCGAGTGCCGATTTAGTGGGCGAAGTCATGGACATCGAAAAGACAATGCAGTTTATCGTGGAGCAGCAGACGCAATTCGAGGCTAACTTGGCTGCGTTCCATGAGAAGTTCACCGTGGAAGTGGAAGCGCTCCAGAAGCGCCAAGCTGCGACGGAGCGACTGATCGATGCCTTTGCTAAAGCCGGTGAGGCTCAAATCGAGCTGCATACTGCGAGGCTTGATGGTTTGGAAAGCCGTTTGGAAGTGCAGGAGCGCGAGTTCAAGGCTTTTATGGGTCGCTTCGATGACTACTTGCGGAGGGCAGGGAACGGCCACGGCGCGTGAGGCGCGTGTGGGGAATCGAGGATAGCGATGGAAGTCGAGATGAAGATCCGGGGCCTGATGATGGATCCGGCGACGAACATGCCGATCGTCATCCTCAAGGACGCAAGTGGCCCCACGGTCCTGCCGATCTGGGTGGGTATCTACGAGGCCAACGCCATCGCGCTCGAGATCGAGAAGGTGAGCACGCCCCGGCCCATGACCCACGATCTGATCAAGAACCTGCTGGTCGGGCTCGAAACCATGGTGCGCAAGGTGGTGGTGAGCGAGCTCAAAGACGATACGTTCTACGCGCTGATCTGGCTCGAGCGCGACGGCCAGATGATCTCGATTGATTCGCGTCCGAGCGATGCGCTGGCGCTGGCGCTCCGCGTTGATTGCCCGATCTACGTGGAAGACGAGGTTCTCAAGAACTCCAAGGTGGCCGGGGCCGCATCCGATAAATTCCAGAGCGAAGAGCTTCGGCGCTGGCTTGAGAACCTGGGCGACGAAGACATGGGCCGCTACAAGATGTGAACGCTCGCGAGCTCAAGCCCGTTTCGCGGCGAGATTCTTCGCTGCGCTCAGAATGACAAGGCCTGAAGGCGCGTTTCCGGCGGGCCTTCGAATACCTGGCGAATCCGATGCACGGTAACGGGACGCTGGAAGACCGGGGGAGCAGACGAGTGCCGATCATCGCGATCGCGAACCAAAAGGGCGGTGTCGGCAAGACCACCACAGCGATCAATCTCGCGGCCGCGCTGGCCCTCAAGAAGAAACGGACGCTGCTGATCGATCTCGACCCGCAAGCGAACTCCACGCTCACCTTCTTCTCTCCTGAAGACGTCCAGTCGTCGGTTTACGAGGTTCTGGCGGATCACAGCGCCGCGCTCGGGCAGGTGGTGCGGGCGACTTCCTCGGCGCACTTGAGTCTGGCGCCGGCCAAGCTCGCTCTGGCCAAGCTCGAAGCCATGCTGGCGGGCCAGTTTGACGCGCCCTTTCGTTTGAAGGACGCGCTGGCGGCCTGCCGCGAGGACTTCGACTTCGTGGTCATCGATTGCCCGCCGGCGCTCGGCATTCTGACCGTGAACGCGCTCGTCGCCGCTACCCACCTCATCGTGCCGATTCAAGCCGGTTATTACGCCATGGAAGGCACGGACGATCTGCTGGAGACGCTGGAGCGGATCCGCGCCCGCCCCAATCCCGAACTCGAATTGCTGGGCGTGGTGCTGACACTTTTCGATCGCCGCACCAACCTCGCGCGCGACATCCAGAAGCAGATCGGCAAAGTTTTCGGCGACAAGGTATTCAAGACGGTGATCGGCAAGAACGTGCGCCTGGAGGAAAGCCCGGCTTACAAGGAGACGATCTTCACCTTCGCGCCGGACTCGGCAGGCGCCAACGATTACGAACATCTGGCACGGGAGGTTTTGCAACGTGTCCACTAGACGCAGCGGTCTGCCCCTGGTCGTGAAGATGCGCCACGACGCGCATTACGTGGAGGAGATCTCGGCGCGCAGCGGCGCCGCGATCGGCCGCATGATCGCGATCGATCTGCTGGAGCCGAACCGAGAACAACCGCGTAAAGATCACGGTGACATGCGCGGTCTCACGGACTCGGTCCGCGACAAGGGCGTGCTCGAACCGCTGCTGGTGCGGCCTCTGCGTGAATCGGGCAAGTATCTGATCATTTCGGGCGAGCGGCGCTATCACGCCGCGCGCGCCGCAGGCCTCGCCGAAGTTCCCTGCATTGAGAAGGACATCGGCGACGCCGAGACGCTCGAGCTTGCGCTCATCGAGAATCTGCAGCGCAAGGACCTGACGCCATTTGAGGAAGCTGACGGCATCCAGGCGCTCGGCGATCGATTCGCTCTGACGCACGAGCAGATCGCCAGGCAATTGAGCCGCGGGCGTTCTTCGGTGACCGAGGTGCTCAGCCTGCGCGCGATTCCGGACGACATCAAGGCGTTCTGCATCGAGAACGGCGTGCTCTCGAAGTCGCAATTGCTGCAGGTGGCGAGGCAGCCGAGCGAAGGACGTATGCGCGATGTGGCGCGCCGCTTCGCTGCCGGCCTGCTGAATCGCGACGAGGCGCGCGCCGAGCGCCAGGAGAAGAAACCGCAGAAGTCCGTGTTCCGCTTCGTAGCGCCGCAGCGGGAGTTCAGTTTCACGCTGCGATTCCGCGGGCGCCAGGCCGAACGCGACCAAGTGATCCGCGCGCTGCGCAGCGTGCTCGAGAGGCTGGAAGCGGGCGAGGCGTGAGACGGAGCCGCCAGCGGGTGGCGCGATGGATCTGCCGCCGTCGCAGGTCGCGACGCTCGAAAGGCTGCTGCAAGCCGGGTTTCGATTCGTCTCGCTGCCGCGCTACGAACGTTACGTTGGCGTTGAACGCGATGGCTTCGCGGCGCTCATCGATGCGAGCGGCGGCGACGTGAGCGTTTTCGGGCAAGCGGGATACCTGGTCGCCGACGGCCTCGCCATGCTTGTCGAGCGCGAAACGGGCAAGACTTTCGTCTGGCACGAGCAGAGCGTCGACGCCACACCTGACTTATTGGCCGCTTACGAACGATTCCGCGCCGATCTCGCAAATCTGCTAAAAAGGGAATAGCTGTCTGGTTGCGCGACCACGCTCCGGCGGCGTGGCAGGTCGCTGGCGTTCGCCGCTCGGGTCGCGGCCGAAGCGTCGCACATCCCAGTAGCGTTCGACGCATCGAAACGGAAACGGAGCAGCAATGCCTGAGATTGTGGACGTGCTCGTTGTCGGGGCGGGACCGACAGGCCTCGCGTGCGGGATCGAGTCCACGCGCGCGGGCCTCAAGACGCTAATCCTCGAGAAGGGGTGTCTCGTCAATTCGATCTTCAGCTATCCCGCGAACATGACGTTCTTCACCACGCGCGAACGCCTGGAAATCGGCGATCTGCCGTTTGCCTGCAAGAATCTCAAGCCGACGCGCGCCGATGCGCTCGAGTATTATCGCGCCGCCGCAAGTTTCTACAAGCTTCCGACGCGTCCCGACCAGCGCGTGGAGGCCATCCAGCCGCAAGACGGCGGCTTCCGCATCACGGCGGCGAGCGCAAGCGGACGCATCACGGAATACGCCGCCCGCAAAGTGATCGTGGCGACGGGCTATTACGATCTCCCCAATCTTCTCGGCATTCCGGGCGAGGACCGGCCGGACGTGTCGCACTACGCGCTCGAAGGCCACGCGTTCTACGGGCGCAAAGTGACGGTGATCGGCGGCGCGAATTCTGCGGCCATTACGAGTCTTGACCTCTACCGTCACGGCGCCGATGTCACCCTGATCTATCGCGGCGCGCAGCTCAGCCGCCACATCAAGTACTGGATCCGTCCCGACATCGAGAACCGGATCAAGGAGAAGTCGATCCGCGCTTATTTCGAGAGCCGGGTTACTGCGATCGGCGAAGGCTGCGTGGAGATCGAGAACGCGCAAGGCGAGCGCTCCTCGATTGCGAACGACTTCGTCTTCGCGCTGACAGGTTATCATCCCGACATCGGCTTGCTGCAGCGCGCCGGCGTCCAGGTCGATCTCACCAGCTTCTGTCCGGATTGCAATCCGCAGTCGCTCGAGACCAACGTGCGCGGGCTCTACGTGGCGGGCGTGGTGATCTCGGGCAAGAGGACGAACGAAATCTTCATCGAGAACGGGCGCTTCCACGGCAGGCAGATCATCGC
>JASHQD010000704.1 GCA_030037755.1 Terriglobia bacterium | reverse complement strand
ATGCGTATGGTGGCGCTCCAATCGCGGGCCCGAAGGACTCCCGAGTAAAGTCGCTCGTGTACATCGCCGCCCTGGCGCCCGCCGAGGGAGAAACCGTTGCCGATGTCTTCTATCGCGCCAAGCCGCATCCGGAGGCGCCGCCGATGCAGCCCGATCCCCACGGGCTGGTCTGGATGCCGGCCGGCGCTTTTGCGCGTGGAATCGCTCACAATGCCTCGGCGGACGAGGCGGCGATCCTGCAAGCCGTGCAACGGCCGCTTGCTCTGAAATGCGTTCAAGAAAAGGCTCCCGTGCCCGGATGGACAACCAAGCCGTCGTGGTTTCTCGTAGCCGAGCAGGATCGAATGATTGCGCCCGAGACACAGCGTTTTATGGCAGAGCGGATGGGCGCCAAGATTCGGGCACACGACGTGGATCACAGTCCGATGATTACGGCGCCGGATGTAGTCGTTGGCGTGATTCTGGAAGCGGCACGCGAGACGCTCGCAGCCTGATGACGGTCGCGGGCCATGGGCCCGTCAGGAGGAAGTATGGAGGCCAAGTCCGTTGCCGTCGTGACGGGCGCCAGCCAGGGTATCGGTCGTGCCACCGCGATACGGCTGGCGCGCGATTTCGAGGCCGTCGTCCTCGCCGCAAGGCAGGAGGATGAACTCAAACAAACCGCCGCCGCCGTCGAGTCCGCGGGCGCAGAACCTCTCACTTTGGCGCTTGACTTACGCGACCCTCAGTCGGCCGGGACGCTTGTCCAAGGCACGCTCGATCGCTTTGAGAGAATCGACGCTCTGCTGAACATCGCCGGAGCTGTTCCGCAGATCGATCTGTTCGAAATGACGGACGGCCAGTGGGAAGACGGCCTGGCACTGAAGCTGCATGGCGCGCGGCGGCTAACGATCCGAGCGTGGGACGCGCTCAAAGCTTCGCGAGGCGCCGTCGTGCTGATCTCCGGAAGCGCAGCTCTCGATCCGAAGCCGGGCTTCGCGGCCGTCGCCACGATCAACGCCGCCATCATCGCTCTCGCCAAGGCCTTCGCGGAGCAGGGCATTAAAGACGGAGTCCAGGTGAACAGCGTGGTGCCGGGTCCGGTTATGACGGGCCGTCGCCGGTCATTCCTGGATCGATGGGCGTCGGCGCACGGGATGACCGTGGATGAGGCCCTGAAGCAGTTTCCAGAAGAGGCTGGTATCGCCCGTTACGGTGAACCGGAGGAGATTGCAGGCCTGATGGCGTACCTGGTTTCCAAGGAAGCCTGTTGGCTCACTGGAGCTTCCGTCCGGATGGATGGCGGCGAAATCAAGGGCATCTAACGTGCTTCTCCAAGGTGCACGCACGCGTTCGAGTCGCGACTGCTTTGGGAACGCCCTGCCTCTAAAGGCAAGCCCGAAATGGAAACAAACGATATTAGATGGGTGGGGAAGCGCCGCAGGGGCTGCCCGCAACGGTCCTTCCGGGCGGCGCCAGGGTCCGGGGCACGCCCGGATCGGTGGAATAGAGGATGCCGGCAGATCTCCCGGAAACACCGCCGACGTTTGGCCGGGCATGAAGGTCGCGATTTGATTGTTCTTCTCATACCAGGGCTCGACCCGATCCCATCGCAGATCGTAGTTCAGCGTAAGTTCGAGGCTCACGCGTCTTCTCTCCCGTGCGTATAGACCAGCTATCGCTTGTTCACGTCCACGTAATAAAGGTCTGTTGCCGTTTGAAATTCATCTTTCGTCAGCTTTGTCTCCATCGACTGCCATTTCGTTGTGGGACGAATGACCTGCCAGTGGTCCGCTGTGCCCACGCGTACTGGCATATCGAAATCGTCTTCATCTGCACTCCATTTGTACATCACCATGCCCGGGACCTCGCCAAACAACAGCTCCAGGTGGGGAATCTGAGCGTGCTGCAGGTATTGGTTAAAGATTGGCGTCAAATTCACACCGCTCTGCTGGTTAAAGTATGAGACCACGTCGTCCGTCCTGATGTTCTGATACTTGAAACGCTGATAGAAGTTATACAGCAGCGTCCACCATTTCGCATCATCGTCGACGACGCTGCGCAGAGTGTTGAGCATTAGCGCCCCCTTGAAGTACTGATCTTCGGTGGGCTCGGCATTTACCCCCTCCTCAGCAACGATGGGGCGCAGGTTATGAATCTTGGGCTTGTAGCCGCTGAGATACTTGATGGCGTCGGCCCTGCCCCAACGGTATTCGACGTAGAGGCTCTCGAGGTAAGTGGCCCATCCTTCGTGAATCCACATGTCCGCCGGGTCGGCAGCCGTGATGCTGTTACCGAACCACTCATGCGCACTTTCGTGAACGATGATGAAATCGAATCGAGGGCTGATCCCTACTCCGGTCCAATCCCTCCCCAGGTAGCCGTTCTGGAAGAGGTTGCCGTAGGTGACGGCGCTTTGATGTTCCATGCCCGAGTAAGGCGCCTCGATCAGTTTGTAACCATCCTCGGGAAAGGGATAGGGACCAAAGTAGTGCTGGTACGCCTCGAGCATTTCTTTGGCCTGCGCGAACTGTGTTTTTGCCTTTTCGAGGTCCTCGGGCAAAGCGAAGAAGTCAAGATTCAGATCGCCTAGAGTGTCGGTGAAGTGAACGTAGTTGCCGATATTCAGGGAAACGTCGTAGTTGTTGATGGGGTAGTGCACGTGCCAATTCCAGCGAGTGTAGCCGTCGCCCAGATCGGTCTTTCCCATAAATTTGCCGTTGGAGACGTCGACCAGGCCGTTGGGGATGGCGACGCTGATGTCCATGTTTTCGACCTCGTCGCGCCACTGGTCTTTGTTCGGCCACCAGACGCTGGCGCCGATCCCTTCACAGGCTGTGTTGATCCAGTCGTGCCCGGAAGCGTCTTTCTTAAACGTGATGCCGCCGAAGCGGCCCGTTTCCGGCGGATGGCCGGAGTAATAAAAGTCGATGGAATAGACCTGACCGTCATGCAGAGTCTCCGGGAAATCGATGAAGACCGCAGCGGTATCGCGCTCGTACTTGAGCGCGGTCGTCCCGTAGAGGATCTTGTCAATGTTCAGCGCGTCGCTCAGATCGAGCTGGATGCGGTTGTCATCCTTGAGCATCCGGAAGCGAATCGTGTTCTTGCCGCTGATGAATCTCTGGTCTGGATCGACCCGGACGTCGAGGTGGTAATAGAGAAGATCGTTATTGGCGCGGTACGGGCCGT
>JASHQD010000703.1 GCA_030037755.1 Terriglobia bacterium | reverse complement strand
GACTGTTAACTGTCGACTGTTGACTGTCGACTTCTGACTCTCGACTTCTCTCCTTTTTGCCCCTTGTCCCGCCCGGCATGTTGTAACCTGTAAATGATGTTTCTCGGGCATTTCGGTCTCGGACTGGCTGCGAAGAGGGTTGCGCCAAGGACTTCGCTCGGCACGTTGTGGCTGGCGGCGCAGTTTCTGGACCTGATTTGGCCGATCTTCCTGCTGGCGGGCGTCGAACGCGTGGAGATCGATCCCGGGAACGGGCTGGTCACGCCGCTCGATTTCGTCAGCTACCCTTTCTCGCACAGCCTGCTGGCCGCCTTTGGATGGGCGTTGCTGCTTGCCGGGATTTACTGGCTGGCGCGGCACTACGGAAGCGGCACGGCAATCATCGTCTTGCTGGTGCTGAGTCACTGGGTGCTCGACGCGCTGGTGCATCGTCCCGACTTGCCGTTCTACCCCGGCTCGAGCCGCATGGCGGGCCTCGGCCTCTGGAGTTCCTGGCGCTACACGCTGCTGCTCGAGGGCGTGATCTTCGTCTGGGGCGTGGCGGTGTACCGCGGCGCCACGCGCCCCCGCGATGCCACCGGCAGATACGCCTTTCGCACCTTGATAATCTTCCTGGTGCTGGTCTACATCGGAAGCCTCGTGTCGGGGCCGCCGCCGAGCAGCCAGTACGTGGCGATCATGGCGCTCAGTCAATGGCTCCTGGTGCTGTGGGCGTACTGGGTTGACCGGCATCGCGAGGCGGCAGTGTAGTCGCCGGGAAGAATCGATCCAGGCAGGATGGGACTGGCCAATGGTCTGGGTTCGAGGCTTGATCTTCACGGTGCTCGTTCCCGGCGTCGTCTTCTGGTGGGTTCCGCAGCAGTTGCGTCAAGGGCAGCCGGCCGCCGGCGGATGGTGGCGCCTAGGTTGGATTCTCCTGAGCGCGGCCGTTCTCGGCTACTTCCAGTGTCTTCTGAATTTCCTTCTCGCCGGCGGCACGCCCGCGATCTTCTTTACAAAACCTGTCCGATTCCTGTTGGGCGAAGAGCCCGGCAAAGTCGTAAGGGGCGGGCTCTATCGTTACTCCCGCAATCCGATGTACATCTCTGTGCTTACGGCGATCGTGGCTCAAGCCATCATCTATCGATCGCTCCCGATCGCCATTTACGCCGCACTCGCGATCGTTTTCTTTCATCTCGTGGTGGTCTTCCTCGAGGAGCCGCACCTCGCGCGCGTGCGCGGCGCCGATTACCTCGAATACCGCCGGCGCGTGCCGCGCTGGTTCGGGCGTCCGCGAAGGTGACTCGCTTGCGCCAAGATCTCGCCGTTCAGTCCAGCGAGCGAAACGCTTGCTGAATCATCTTGCGTGCGGTAGCAGAAAGTCGAAAGCCGGCGAGCTCGGCTTCTCCGGCCCAACGGGCATCGGTGACGTCGGTCAAGGCTTGGGGATTGTCCGAGTGGCCGCTCTGGCGAGCCGGGCGCCGGAGCCTGCACAAGAAGTCGATCAGCACGTAGTGGTAGCGTATTCTGCCTCGTCGACCTCGAGACCCTTGGGCAGGTATCACGCGCTCGAAGATGCCCAGCACACCGATCGGCCTGACGCGCAGACCCGTCTCTTCCTTGATTTCGCGTGAGACCGCTTCCCGAAGACTCTCGCCAAGCTCGACCAGGCCTCCGGGGATCGACCATTCTCCCTTGAGCGGCGCCTGACCGCGCCGGACGAGCAGCACGCGGCCGCGATCGATCACCACGCCGCCCACGCCCACGCGCGGACACGAGGGGAACTCGCGGTTGGCTTTAAGCTCGCCGGGTACTTTCCGGGGTTTCATGCACTCCTCGTGGTGAAGGCGTAGCCTTCACCCAAAAGGGATGAGAGTTCAGCCCCGGAAGGGCAGAGCCCTTCCGCAAGGCACGGCGGCAAAGCCGCGACGCCCCTATTGACCGGCCGCGCGCGCGATGACCTCATAGAACATCTTCAGTCCCCGGCGCACCTGCTCCACCGGAATGCGTTCGTTAGCCGCGTGCTCCGTGGCTTCAACTTCGGGGGCGAGTTCGACCGGGAGGAATCCGTAGCAGACGATTCCGAGCGGCCGGTACATCTGGTTCTCCGTGTAGCCGCTGTCGAGTTCGGGTGTGATCAGCGCCTGAGGGCTGTATTCGTGGACCACCTGCTCGATGACGCGATACAGCATGGTGTCCGTCGGCGACGCGTTCGGCGTCCGGTACATGTTAATCGGCTCGATGCGGATGTGATCGTCATCGATCGCGCCGCGCAACTCGCTCAGGAATTCCTGCGGACTGTCGCCCGGCAACAGGCGCACGTCGAGATTGGCGCTGGCCGTGTCGGGAATCACGTTGGTCTGAGGACTGCCTTGTAACCCGGTGAGCGAAACCGTGTCGCGGATGCGATAGTTCAGGTCGGAGTCCGCGCTGACGATCCTCAGCACCGTGGGGTCTTTGATGGACTCGCGAATGTCGCGAAACTCGGAGGCCAGCGGTTGCGGCTCGCGCGTGGCGAGCTGGTGGAAGTACTCCTCGACGGACGGCAGCAGGTGAACCGGCGTATCCCAGTTGATCACCCGGTCGAGCGCCCGAACCAGGCGATTCGGCGCCGAATTGCTCATCGGGATACTGCCGTGGCCGCCGGTCCCGATGGCGGTGAGGCGAAGCCAGAACGGCGCTTTCTCGGCCACGTCGATGCCGTATATCAGCCCGCGATCGGGCGTGATCAGGTTGGAGCCGCCTTCGGTAATCAGGTATTCGGCGTTCCGGACCAGCTCCGGATGATGCTCGATCAGCCACTCGCTGCCGGTGTCGTTCACTTCCTCATCCGCGGTCGCCAGAAAAATCAAGTCGCGTTTCAGCGCCAGATGCTGGCGCGACGCGATCAGCAGCACCATGGCGTTGAGAAGCCCCTGGTCTTTCATGTCCTCGGCGCCGCGGCCGTAGATCTCGCCGTCTAGAATCGTCCCGGAGAACGGCGGCTCTTTCCAGTTCTCGGGCTGCGCGCGCACCACGTCCATGTGGCTCAGCAGTACGATCGGACGCAGGCTGCCATCGCCCTTGAGCACCGCGTAGAAATCCGCCCGGCCGGGCGAGTATTCGTAGGTGGTGTTGGGGATGCCGGCCTCATCGAAAAGCTTCTTGAAGAAATCGGCGCCGCGCAGCTCGTTTCCGGGCGGGTTGGATGTATCGATGCGGATGTAGTCCTCGAGCAGCCGCACCGCTTCGTCCTGGTACGGCGGC
>JASHQD010000702.1 GCA_030037755.1 Terriglobia bacterium | reverse complement strand
CCGCCGAAAGCGCCGCTTTGACGTTACGCCGGAACCGTCCGGCGAAAGGAAAGCGGCTCGCAAGCACGCTCCGAAGCTGATCTACGTTATTCAGAAACACCGCGCTTCACAACTCCACTATGATTTCCGGCTCGAATGGAATGGAGTGCTGCTCTCCTGGGCGGTGCCCAAGGGCCCCTCGCTTGACCCTTCGGTGAGGCGCTTGGCGACGCAGGTGGAAGATCATCCCATCGATTACGCGCCCTTCGAAGGCGTCATTCCCGAAGGCGAATACGGCGGCGGCACGGTGATGGTCTGGGACAAGGGCACATGGGAGCCCGAGAGCGACGATCCCGCAGCCGCGCTGGCCAAAGGCGACCTGAAGTTCACCCTGCACGGCAAGAAGCTCAAGGGCAGTTGGGTACTGGTGCGGACGCGCGGATTTGGCAAGAACCCCACGCGTCCGAGCTGGCTGCTGATCAAGCATCGCGACGAGTACGCTTCGACCGACGACATCACGGAAAGCGCGCCCTATTCCGCGGTCAGCCACCGCCTGCTGGCTGACATCGCGCGCGACGAAGGCGGCGACGTTGCCAAGGCCGCAACGGGCGATCCTGTTTCCGGGAAGTCCGCACGATGAGCCGCGCGGGGCGTGCCTCCAATCGTCCTCAAGCTGGAAGCCAGTCCCGAACCGCGCAGCCTCGTGCAGCCGCTGCGCCCCGGAAGAAGGCCCGGCAGCAACCGTCAAGCATGCCGCAGGTCACCCCGATGCTCGCGACACTGACGCGCGAACCGTTTCATAAGGCGGGCTGGGTTTACGAAGAGAAATACGACGGCGATCGGATCGTCGCCTATAAAGATGGCGCCCGCATTCGGATGCTCTCCCGCAACATGATCGATCGCCAGGACCGGTTTCCGCATGTCGCCGCCGCTATTCGGGCTCTTCAACCGCCGACCCTGATCCTCGACGGGGAGATGGTCGTATTCGACCGCAAACGCGTCTCCCGATTCCAGCTCCTGCAACAAGGCAAGGGCGAGCCGGTGTATGTGGTGTTCGACTGTCTCTTTCGGGACGGCGCCGATCTCCGTCGTGAGCCCCTTCCGGTCCGGCGCGCGGCGCTCGAGCAAACCCTCGGAACATCGAAGGTTCTGCGGCTGTCGCGAAGGCTCGCGGAGAACGGCCTGGAGGCGTTCCGGATCGCGAAGCAGCGGGGGTACGAGGGATTGCTGGCGAAAGACGCGTCATCGCGCTACGTCGCAGGCCGATCAACCGCCTGGCTGAAGGTGAAGGTCCACCAGGAGGACGAATTCGTCGTCGCAGGCTTCACGAAACCGGAGGGCGCGCGTAGATATTTCGGCGCGCTTCTTCTCGGCGCTTACGAAAAGGGCGAGTTGCGCTACGTGGGCAAAGTCGGCACCGGATTCAACAGCGAGAGCCTGGAGATGCTCTACCGGAAATTCCTGCCGCTCGTCAGCAAGGAAGCGCCGCTCGCCGGATCTGTTCGCGAGCGTGAAACGGTATTCCTGCGGCCCACTCTGGTGGCGCAAATCTCGTATCAGGAATGGACGGACGACATGAAGTTGCGCCAGCCCGTGTTTCTGGGCTTGCGCGACGATAAATCGCCGAAGGACGTGCGTCTTCCGGAGGCCGAATCATGAAGGCCGCCAAGGCTCACACCGCGCCGCGATCTGAACCGGCGCCGGTCGCGATATCCCATCCCGACAAGGTCTTCTGGCCGGACGAAGGCTACACCAAGGGCGACCTGGCCGAGTTCTACCGGGCGATCTTCCCCAGGCTCGCGCCCTACGTGAAGGATCGCGTGTTGTCGCTCGAGCGCTGTCCCGATGGCATGCGCGGCGAGTGCTTCTTCCAGAAAGAGAAGCCCAAGGGGATGCCGGCCGGCACGCCCACCAAGCAGATCGCGCACGTGAGCGGTGGCAAGTCGACGAATTACGTGGTGGGCGGGTCACTCGCCACTCAACTGTCGCTCGTCAACCTGGGATGCGTCGCCGTGCACGTCATGGCAGGCCGCTCGCAGGCGCCTCGCAAACCGGACTGGGTGTGTTTCGATCTCGATCCCGAATCGGGCGAGTTTGCCGACGCTGCCAAGGCCGCGCTGCGCGTCAAGGACGCATTGGACGATCTCGATCTGGTCTCGTTTGCAAAGACGTCGGGCGGACGCGGCATACACATCTGGGTGCCGATCCGGGTGGGGCCTGACGCTGGCGAAGTGCTCGGCTTTGCGGAGTCCCTGATGGCCCGAGTGGCGGCGGCGTATCCGAAAGAACTGACGGTCGAGCATTCCATCGCCGCACGGAAGGATCGCGTTTATCTCGACCCGTTCCGCAATGGCTTCGGCCAAACGGTGGTAGCGCCCTATTGCGTGAGGCTGCGCGCCAGGGCGCCGGTCTCGACGCCGCTCGAATGGTCTGAGGTGAGGCCGAGCCTCAGTCCGACGGACTTCAACCTGGGAAACTTCCTGCAGCTCAAGCGTCCCGATCCGTGGCGCGACTTCTTCAAGAGCCGCCAAACGCTGGGCGAGGCCATCAAACGAGCGAAGGCATCATGATGTGGCGTGGCCGCTGTAGCGGCGCTGTCCTCATCGCCGCCCTCGCCATATCAGATCCGCTCTTTCCGCGTTAGTGCTGAGCGTCAAGATACGCCTCGATCGCCTTCACGTCGTCCGTGGTGAACTGGAAATGCGGCATTCCGCCTTTGTCCATCTTGGCGGTGGGATGGTTGAATAGATTGAGTAATTGATCAGGATTGTATTTCTGCCCGATGCCGGCGATCTTGGGAGCGATCGGCGTGCCGGCGCCGGCGTCTCCATGGCAAGCGTTGCACGCGTGAGACGTGAACACCTGCTGGCCCTTCGTGATCTCAGCACTATCGGCCGCAGGCGCTGCCGGGGCGTTGTTTGAAGCTGCGGCGGCCGCTTGCGCCCCTACAACTTCAGCCTTGAAGGGCTCCTTCATGTAATCCTCAGCTTGCTTCTCTTGCAGCGCGAGTTGCTGCGCGATGGCCGGATCATGAGCGTCGTCGTGGTAGCTCTGGATTTCGAGCACGACGATCCCAATCAAGATGCAGCCGAAGATGCCGACCGAAAGCGGGCGTCGCCAGGGCCTCCGCTCGGATTTGCGGTCGAGAAACGGGATCAGAACGAACAGCAGGGCCACGATAGCCGGAATCACGCCGATGCCGATTACTACGGCGCCGCCGTGCCAATACTTGAGCCACTGGAAAAGCGAACGGTAATACCACTCGGGCCGCGGCAGAAACTGGGTGTCGGCTGGATTCGCCTCCGGACCGAGCGCGGCCGGATAGAAAAACGCCAGACCTCCGAGGATCAGGATCAGCAGCAGCGCCAGCGTCAGGTCCTTGACCACCTGGCGCGGATAAAAAGGCTCGGTGGGAAGCTTCGGGTTGAATGGGTCTTCGCTGACAGGCCCCGCCGGACGCGCCTTGCGCATCAGCATCAGGTGAGCTCCGACGAAAAGGATCATCAGGCCCGGGATGAAAAAGACGTGGGCCACGAAGAATCGCGAGATGGTCAGCGTGCCCAGCTCCGGCCCGCCCCGCATCACTTCCTTGATCGCGTTTCCGAAGACCGGCAGCTCGCTTGGCACGTTGGTGCCGACGGCGGTCGCGAAGTAGGCCTTCATATCCCAGGGCAGCAGGTATCCCGTGAAGGCCATGCCCAGCACCAGGGCAAACAGAACGCAGCCTGAAAGCCACAGCACTTCGCGGCGTCCCTTGAACGATCCGTACAGAAACGTCTGGCAGATGTGCAGCAGCGCGATGATCACCATCGCACTCGCGCCATAAACGTGCAGGCTGCGCAGGAACGATCCCGCGGCCACTTCCTTGGTGATATAGGCCACGGTGGTGTGAGCGTGATCGGCGGAGGGGACGTAATAGAGCGCCAGGAATGTACCCGTGATGATCTGGGAAAGAAAAACAAAGAGCAGGCCCGAGCCGAAAATGTACGCGTAGCGCGCGCCCCCTGGAATCGGCTCATCCAGGGCGACGTGCATCATCTCGTCGATTCCCGTGCGATCGTCGAGCCACTTCCAGAGAGGCGACGCCGATTTGACGGCGGGGGCGGCGGCAGCCTCGACCGTCTCGACTTGCTTCCCTGGATGTCTTTCGATGGGTTCAGCCATCCCTTAGCCTCCCGAGGCTAATCGGCTTGCTGTAGCGGCGATCTATGACCGCCGACACATTTGCAAAGCCGGCGGTCGCAGGCCGCCGCCACAGCGCTTACTCAGTCCGCGACTTCCTTGTTGGGCATAAGCTGCCGGAAGTATTGGTATCGCACCTTCAACTGGCCGTCCTGAACCGTGCTCTCGAGCGAATCCATACCGCGCGGCGTCGGTCCTGAGATTCTGGTCCCGTCGGGGGCGAAGACGCTGCCGTGGCACGGGCAGAAGAAGTCCTGCCGGTCGGCGCTCCATGTAACCTGACAACCGAGATGGGGACAGATGGCCGACAGCACCACGACCTGGCCCTGCTTGTCCTTCGTGACGTAGACCGGCTTCTCGGAGACGCTTTCCCGCCAGCCATCGCGCTGTTCCACGCTGACCAGCTTCTGGACAGGCGCCGAAAGCGATGCGAATGAGTCCGCAGGTCCGACATCGGACCAGGTGACACTCGCCGCCTTGGCATAAAGCGGATAGAGCGCGAAGCGGACCAGCGGAATCGCGGCCAGGACGCCGAAAATCGTCATCCCGGCGCCAATCATGACTCCGAGGAACGTGCGGCGTTCCGGAGAGCTTGGTGGCTCAATCGGCTTTTTCTCTCCCTCAACCAAGCCCGCCGTTTGGCGACTCTCGTCACTCATCGAGAACCTCCAGAGTTGATTATCATAGCCGAACTCGCCGCGATTTCCTCACGCGCAATTGTCAGTTTTCAGTAATCAATTTGTCAGTTCCGCGCCGTCACATCATACCCGAGGTCCCCAGCAGGGTTTCAAGCGCCGCTCGAATCGCGCGCCCAACGGTTCCCTGCTCTGCCGTATACTGGCGTATGGCTAACGACGCGCCAACTCCATCGGGACTCCAACTGCTGCGCGGACTCGTCCGTCACTATCCGTTCGTCCTCAAGAACTTCAAGCACTATTTTCAGAATCTCTACCGCCGCGCGATCCGGCGCACGAACGTGGTGGCACCCTATGCCGCTGTCTTCTACACGACGCACAAGTGCAACCTGGATTGCTTCTACTGCACACAAAAAGAGCCGGACGTTTTCAGCGACGAGCTTCCCACGCGCGAGACCATCGAGTTGCTGCGCATCATCCGCCGCGAGACCGACTCGATTCTCTTCACGGGCGGCGAGCCGCTGCTCCGCGCCGACATCGAACAACTGGTCGCGGCGGCACGGCGCGAGCTGAAGTTCCGTTCTGTGCTGCTCGTCACCAACGGGACCCTGCTGCACAAGCGAACAGCTTTGTTCGAAACCCTGCACGGGCTCATCGTAAGTCTCGATTCGCTTACACCGATCGAGAATCAGCCGGACTCGAAACCCGGCAACGTGCCGCGCGTGCTCGAGAACCTGCAACTCGCGCGCCGCGGCATGCCGAAGCCGGGCGACGTCACCATCAGCACGGTGATAGAGGAGTGGAACATCGCCGAGATCGAGCGCATCCTTGACTATTGCGGCGAGCAGGGATTCGTTTTCGCCACCCAGACTGCACTCAACGAGAAGATGCCCAACCTGCGCCTCAAGCAGAATCCGCGCTATCAGGCGCTGGTCGCCAAGATCATCGAGCGGCGGCGCGCCAAGGCGCAGGCCATCAACGGCACGCCCAAGCTGTTGCGGACCGTGCTCGAGTTCGGCGACTTCCAGTGCTTCCCCACGATGTTCCCGCGGGTCTATCCCAACGGTGACGTTTTCTATCCGTGTGAGCCGCTCAAGAAAATCGGCGGCAACCTCATTCGCGAAGGGTCGTTCCGCAAGGTGTTCGCGCGCGGACGCAAGCTCTACGGGGACATCCCGGAGTGCAAGGCAATCTGCCACCTGTTCGGGAATGTCGTCTCGTCCTATTACGTCAAAGACTTTTGGGGGCTGGCAGGGGATACGATCCGGTGATGCTCTCCGTGTCCTCTGTGCCTGCTCCGTGAACTCTGTGTTAAAAGCTTCTACCACAGAGAACACGGAGGACTCACAGAGAACACAGAGCGACAACAGGAGCATGTCATGCCGAGCGAAGCGAAACATCCCGGTATTTGCAGCATGCGGCCACGTTGGTGTGCGACCCGGACAGCATTGGCGATCCTTGCCTGTGCCGCCGCCTTCGCGCAGCAACCGGCTCAGCCTCCGAACGGCGGAATGCCGCGCGGCATGTGGGCCGAGCCCTTCACAATCCCGCTCTGGGAGCATGGCGCGCCCGGCGCGCTCGGTCAGGCGCCCGAGGATCAGCCGATGCTCATGGTTTACCCGCCAGTCGATCCCGACTCGACTCGAACAGCCGTGATCGTGGCGCCGGGTGGCGGTTACAGCGGGCTTGCCATGAGTCACGAAGGACGCCAGCCGGCGAACTGGCTCAACGCTCTCGGCGTCACAGCCTTCGTGCTGCGCTACCGGCTGGGCCCGCGCTATCACCATCCCACCGAGCTCGGCGACGCGCAACGCGCCATCCGCCTGGTTCGGTCGCGCGCGGCGGAATTCCATATCGAGCCGGACCGCATCGGAGTGATGGGGTTCTCGGCGGGCGGCCATTTGATGTCCTCTGCGGCCACCCATTTCGACAACGGCAATCCGGACGCGCCCGATCCCGTCGATCGCGCCGGGTCGCGGCCGGACTTCGCGATCCTGATCTATCCCGTGATCGAGATGCGTCCGCCGTACGCGCACGAGGGATCGGTGCACAGCCTGCTCGGTGAGAATCCCGACCCGAAGCTGCTCGAATACCTGTCGAGCGACCTGCAGGTCACGCCGCAGACGCCGCCTACGTTCCTCTTCAGCACGAGCGGCGACACCGGCGTTCCACCCGAAAACGCCGTGCTGTTCTACCTGGCGCTGCACAAGGCGGGCGTGCCGGCCGAATTGCACGTCTTCGAGAAGGGGCCGCACGGGGTCGGGCTGGACCTGGGCGATCCGGCGCTCGGTGTGTGGCCTACCCTGCTAGCCAACTGGCTGCGGGGCCGCGGACTGCTGTAGCGCCGGTGTCCTCACCGGCGGCTTCCGGCGCTGAGGACAGCGCCGTTACAGCATAGCTTCAGGCGAGCGCACCGATGACCGCTTGCGTGAACTCATCCGTCGACGCTTTGCCGCCCACATCGCGCGTCAGATGACGGCGCTCGGCGTAAACCAGGTGGATCGCGCGTTCCACCCGGGCCGCTGCACTATCCTGGCCCAGGTGCCGGAGCATCAGCACCGCCGAGAGCATCAGCGCCGTCGGATTGGCCTGCTTGCGCCCCGCAATGTCTGGCGCGCTGCCGTGCACCGCTTCGAATAGCGCGCATTTCTCGCCCAGATTCGCCCCCGGGACGAGTCCAAGTCCGCCGACCAAACCTGCCGCGAGATCCGAAATGATGTCACCGTAAAGATTCTCGAGCAGGAGCACGTCGAACTGCTGCGGACGCATCACGAGCTGCATGCAGCAATTGTCCACGATCACTTCGCGGTAGGTAATTTCGGGATAGTCTTTGGCCACCGTCCGCAGGCATTCCAGGAAGAGGCCGTCCGAGAGCTTCATGATGTTGGCTTTGTGCACGCCGGTGATGAGCTTGCGCCCGGACCGCCGGGCGTAATCGAAGGCGAATCGGGCGATGCGGGTGGACGCAGCCGCGGTGATGATCTTCAGGCTTTCTACGACACCCGGAACGACCGTGTGCTCGAGGCCGGCGTAAAGCGACTCGGTATTCTCGCGGACCACAATCAGGTCGACGTCCGGAAACGGCGTCTCGATACCGGGCAGCCTCTTGACGGGTCGAAAGTTAGCGTAAAGATCGAGAGCCTTGCGCAATGCGACGTTGATGCTGGGATGTCCTTCGGCGACCGGCGTCGTGATCGGACCTTTCAGCCCGACCCGAGTGTCCAGCAAGGACTTAACCAGCGGATCGGCCTCGATGTCCTCGCGCCGGCGTCCGGTGATCGGGCGGGCCCGCATCTCAACCCACTCGATCGCGGCTCCGGCAGCCTCCAGCAGATCCACAGTGGCTGCAGCCACTTCGGGACCGATCCCGTCGCCCGCAATAAGCGTCACACGCGATTTGGAAGTCATCGCCGCTATTGTAGCATCGCGGCGCAGCAACAGCCTCGACCACAGAACTTTTGCACAGCTTCGACAGTTGAATTCTTTTGGGGATCTCTTCAGGAAGTAGAACCCGGGGAGGCCCAGAGCCAGCGCAATCTTGGGCAACGCTGGCTCTGGTTGCCTTCCCCGGCTCCTTCGCGGAGGGGGGACCGCGACGCCCTCATAAGCGCCAAGCGCTTTGAAGACGCACCTACGCTTGTGCATTCGGCGCGCCAAACGCGGAAGTGCTTGTTCCTGCGGAATATTGACGGAAAGTAGAGCGCGGCGGCCCGTGTAAAAAGTGCAAAAATACCAGTTCGGTGTGGAGATTTTCCCTAGCGTCCGCCGCTCGGACGCGCAGACTGCTTTGCCACGAGCAATGGTGCTGCCAGACACTACTCTCCTGACTCGGTCGGATATCCTGCTTCCGTCCAGCCACGCCAGCCGCCATCCATCGAGCTGACATTGGTATAGCCCATCTTCTGTAAGTTATCCGCCGACATGGCCGATCGATACCCGCCCCCGCAGTAGAGCACCAGCTCTGCGCTCTTGTCCGGATTACGATTCTCGATATCGCGCTCGATAATGCCGCGCCCCAGATGCACCGCGCCCGGAATGTGCCCGCGGGTCCATTCGTTGTCCTCGCGCACGTCAATCAGGGTAAATTTCTCGCCCGCATCCATACGCTTCTTCACCTCAGCCACATTTGTCTCCTTGATGCGAGCCCGCGATTCGTTCACCAGCCGGACAAAAGCTTCGCTATGTTTCATCTCCGCACTCCTCCTGTCGATTTTGCCTTTAGCGCTCGCCGTGCAGCTTCCCCTGGGTCCACGGCCGCGCCAAGGATTATAATCAAGCCAGTCAACCGTCCGGGAGGGGCCCGTGAACACGATACGGCCGCGCAGAGTACATCCATTCCTCGTGGCGATTCTCGGCATCCTGACGGCCGCGCTGCTCTCGTCCTGCGGCGGCGGCGCGACAACCACCACGAGCGGCGGTCCGCCCGGTCCGCTCTCAGTTTCGCTTTCCGCCAGCAGCGTCACCGCAGCCCAGGACGGAACCCCGGCCTCGGTGACGGTGACGATCACGCGCCCGGCAGGAAACACCGCAAATATCACCTTGACGGCCACTTCCGTGCCCTCCGGGGTTGCGGACCAGGTCGTCAATCCCGGCACGGGCTCGAGCGGCAGTGTGACGTTCACGCCGCAGACGGCAAGCGCTCCGGCGTCCGGCACCTACCCGGTGACGATCTCCGCCACCGATGGCACGAATTATGCCCATGCCAGCCTGTCGCTCGTGATCGCCATCGTTGGCGCGGTCGGATCGTCCGTGGACACGAGCGAGGGCAGGGGCGGCACGCTCAACGCGTTCATGTCGACGTCGTTTCAGCCCGCCGAGTGGGACTACGAGTTCTTCACCAGCAATGCCGGCGCAACCGCCACGCTCGCCAATCTGAACTCCCAGCACATCCGGCTGCAGCCGGTCTCGCAGGGCACCCCGCAGGCGAGCGATCAAACGTGGAGCTTCAACGTAATCGATTCGATCGTGGATCCGGTGATCGGCGTCACGGATCACAGTCCCGAGTTGCAACTCGCCCAGGCTCCCGGCTGGATGGACGACTCGAACGGCTACCTCGAAACCAGTCATTTCGCCGATTTTGCCGCCTACGCTGCCGATATGGTGGAGTATTACAACACGGCCACCGGCTTTGAAGACTCGACCGGCGTGAATCACGTGCACTCGGCTACCCAGGTCCGCCGATCCAGTGGTGGGGCATCTTCAACGAGCCCAACATCAACGGCCTTTCGGCCAGCGATTACACCACGCTCTACAACACCGTTGTTCCCGCGATGCAGGCCGCGAATTCCAGCGTCGTGGCCAGGTTCGTCGCCGTCGAACTGGCCGACTTCTCCAATCAGCCGGAGATGTACATGCCAACCTTCGTGGCCGGTGTGACAGCCCAGGTTGATGCCGTCGCCACTCACTTCTACTCGTCCTGCAACCAGATGGATTCCGACCAGACCGTGATGTCCACCGTGCCCGGCTTCGCGTCCGACGTGCAGTATATCTACTCGGAGATGGCCACCAACCCGAGCCTGGCAAATCTGCCCGTGTGGGTGACCGAAAACAATGTGAACGCCGACTACGCGGATGCCAACGGCGACAGCACCTGCAATCCCGGCCAGAAGTTCGTAACCGATCAGCGCGGCACCAGCGCCTTCTTTGCCGCCTGGCGGCCGTACGTGTTCTCGCAGCTCGTCAAAGCCGGGGCTCAGGCGCTTTACCACTGGGACTTCGACGCCGACCCGCAGTACGGCGAGGTCGATTTCAACACCGGCCAGACCTACCTGAGCTACTGGGTGGACTACTACCTGCAGCGCTACTTCCCTGCCTGCCCTGCGGGCGAAAACTGCGCCAATTCCCCGTCTGACCCTGAAAGCATCCTCAGCCTGAATTCCACCGAGTCGTCCAGTGTGGAGATTCTCGCCGCGAAGAATCCCCAGGGCTGGGTAACAATCATGATCGCCGATCATGCCGTCGCCAACGCTTCCGATGACAATGGCGCGGGCTCCCCACGCACGGTCATTCTGGACCTGTCGACGCTCGGCTCGTTCAGCTCTGTCTCGCAATTGACCATCGACACAACCAGCGACCCCACCCAGGGTCCATCGCCGGCCAGCATCACGCCGGCCTCGCGAATCAGCGTGACGCTCGGAGGGTACGGCGTCTGCTTTCTGCAGTTGAAGCCTTAGAGGCCACCCAGCACAATGTAACGGCGGTCTCGGAGATTGCCGATTTCGGATTGCCGATTGCCGATTGGCCTGTTTGGGATTCGGTGTTTGGGGCTGGCAGGGTTGGGTTCCGGCGCGAATCCGGCGTGGGAGCCTGGAACTCGAGCTGAAAAACTCCGAACGACCCAGTCCGCAATCGGCAATCGGCGTTCGACAATCGGCAATCAACGACACCGCAGCTACAGGGGCCGCAAGTGTAACAAAGTGTAACCGTAGCGCTGGTCCTGACGGGCTTCGCAGGCGAAGAGCACCATGTTCACTACCCTTTTCAAAAAAACGGCCCTTTTTTCGCCTCAATCTACTGAAAACAATCGGGTTAAGCTCAATGGGTTTGGCAAAGCTCATATCCGACCTATCCGTTTGATTCCATGGCGGTTAACATCAATGGCTTTGCTGGCTTTGGAGGGGCTTCCTGGAGCCTGTCTTTTGCTGAAAACGGGCGTTTTTTCGGCGTAACTCACTGAAAACAGGGCGGATGACCCTGGTGGCTTTGGCAATGGCGAAATCTCGGTTAAATTACTCATTCTGCGCTTCTTAGCTCCAATGGGTTTGGTTGGCTTTGGGCGTCGAACCACGGCGCCTGGTGCGCGGTCCGATTCTCGACGTTTCGGCGATTGGCCCGGACGCTCGGGCTGGCAAAAGGCAGCTCGGACGCGGCCTCGGGAGGCGAAGTCGATTCCAGGAACGAAAGACTCTGAAGGGCTCATCACGATTTCAACCGGATAAGGAGCCTAGCAGGGCGGATAGCGGCAGGTAAAGATGTAAAGCGTTTCACACGCTGGCGAATGTTCCGAATGTTTACAATGTTTACAGGCTACTCGGAAGTTGCCTCAACGGGCTTCCAGGTGCGGCGGCCCTCCTGGTCGTCACGGGGCAGCCCAGTTCATGGAGACCACTTCGTCGGTGCCGGCATCTTTGGTCACCAACGGCGAGTCGTCAGGCGTGAGGCCGAGCCAAAAATTGTAGACGCCAGTCAGTTGAAGGCCCTTCAGACTTGTCACCGCCTCGGCCTTTCCGTTGGGAATCGCCATTCGTTGCACGGCACCCATCACGCCCGTGCTCGCGTCTGTCGCTCCGCGCAAGAAATAGAGAAACCGGCCGTCGCTCGACCAGCAGGGATAGCCCACAGTGGCTCTAACTAGCACCGACCACTTTTGAGCCTTAAAATCGAACAGCATAATGCCGCCCGAAGCCGTGGCCAGGGCGGCGAGATATTGCCCGTCGGGCGACCAGCGGGGAGAAAACAGTCCCTGCGAGTCCGGAAGTGTGGTGATGTTGCGCGTCTTCATGTCGAGGATGCGAATTACACCCGGGACCACCGGGGTCCCCTGGCCACCAAACGCCAGCGAATTGCCGTCCGGGGACCATACCGGATCAGTCTGTGCGCCGGGTTCGTCGGGCATGAGTCGTTGCGGCGCTCCTCCGGCGGCGGGGACTTCAAAGATCCGTGGTGGCTTGCCCTGTTCCACGTCGTAAAACACGAGTTCGCTTCCGTCCAAGGACCACCTGGGGAGCATGGCGTAAAGCGGAGGGAAGCTGAGCTGGAGCTTCTCGGTTCCGTCAGGCTTGCTGCGCCACAGCACTCCGTCAGGGAAAGAAACGTAAGCGATCCACTGCCCATCCTTCGAGTAGGAAAGGTCCTGTGCTGAAATACCGCTGAGGAAAGGCTGGAAGGTTTTCGCCGTGGCGTCGTAACGTTCGATCTCGGCGCGCCTGAATCCGGCCACGGCAAAAAGCGTTTTGCCGTCCTTGCTGGGCACAGGAAACCGGTAAGAAACAGTTCCGGCAGTGAGCTGCACCGGCTCGCGGCTTACTTTGTGCAGCAAGCTACCCGCCTCACGCGCGGCCCAGATCTGACCTTGCGACTCAAAGACGAAGTATTTCCCGTCGGGCATCCAAAAGCCGCAGCATTGGCCAATCTGCTCGTGCCACCCAGGAAACTTTCGGCGCAGGTTTGTGCCATCGCCTGAAAGCCTCCAAAGATAGTTGATTTGGGTCTTGGGATCTGTGAGCGTAAGGGCGATTTCCTGGCCCTCGGGGGACCATGCGGGGTAGGTAGCCAGGTCCGCGTCGCTCGCAAGCACACCCGGCAGGAGGACCAGCTTGCGGGATGCGGTGCCATCGGCATTTGCAATGTAGAGCTGTGTGCCGTTTGAGTAAACGAGTTTTTTACCGTCGGGCGACCAGGCGCCGGCGTCGCCCTGAACATCGGCCAGCCGCGCCGGCGGTCCCCCTAGCGTCGGCAGGGCCCACAGGGCGCCGGGGATGCCGCCAAGTCCTTTTGTCTCGTTGGCGAGCACCTTGGATCCGTCCGGCGAGACGCTCGTGATTCCGTAGACTTGGTTCTGCATATTCACGGAAATCCGCGCTACGTTTCCTCCGTTGACCGACATCTGCGC